>USFX01000103.1 GCA_900553965.1 uncultured Prevotella sp. | reverse complement strand
TATCTCCCATTAACCATTTTACACGCATCAACATCATAGCAGCTGAAAATTTATTAGCACGACCACGCACAAAATAATCTTCAGGCATCAGATTCTTAGCCTTAGTAAAATCAGACAACATCTGATCGTACACCTCTTCCACAGTACCCATATAAGGATTACGCGCAGACTAACTGCGCCTATCCCGCCTTTGCAAGGACATATACATCCGATCAGGGCGACGGCACGTATGTCAACCCGATTCTCAACGCCGACTTCCCCGACCCGGACGTCATCCGCGTGGGCGACACGTTCTACATGAGCACGACGACGATGTTCCACTTCCCTGGCGTAACGGTCATGAAATCGAAGGACCTCGTCAACTGGGAGTATTGCGCAAACCCGCTTGAGCAGATTGCCGACACCGACCCGTACAACCTGCAGAACGGCCAAAACCGCTACGCGGGCGGCGCATGGGCGTCGACGCTGAAATACCGCGACGGCCGCTTCTACCTCGGTTTCCTTGCCTTCGGCGACGACGGCGGCTACTTCCTGCTTGACACCGACAACCCCGAAGGAAAATGGAACATACGCAAGCTCAGCGAGGGCTACTACGACAGCGGCCTGATGTTCGACAACGACGGCAAGACATACATCGTCCACGGCATCAACCACATCAGCGTGACCGAGCTTGACGCCAACTTCAACAAGATTAGGACGCAGGAGGTCATCGTCCGTGACGACAGCGGACTGGAGGGCAACCACATGTACCACATCGGCGACTATTATTATATATATAGTACATACGGCGGAACGGAAGGTTCGCAGACCATTTTCCGCGCGACATCGCCGATGGGCCCGTACACGGAGTGCGGCGACCGCCTGATGAAGGGACAGCACATCCATCAAGGTGCGCTCGTGGACACGCCGACGGGCGAATGGTGGACGATACTCTTCAAGGACGCCGGTCCCATCGGCCGCGTGCCTTATCTTGAACCGGTGACATGGAAAGACGGCTGGCCCGTCCTCGGCAACGACGGCACTGACGTGAGCAAAGGCGGCGCGGCCTTCCGCAAGCCGGACATGGGTCAGGCCCACCCCATCACGACGCTGCCGACGAACGATACGTTCACGAGCCTGAAGCTCGGCATGCAGTGGCAGTGGAACCACAATCCCGACAACACGTCGTGGAGCCTGATAGAGAATCCTGGCTGCCTGCGCCTCTACACCTCCGGCATTGCGCAGAACCTCAAGCAGGCGCGCAACTCGCTCACCCAGCGCATGGTGGCACTCGACCCTGAGGGAACGATGAACTCGAAGCGGCAGATGGTCTACGGAACGGTGAAGCTCAACACGGCCAACATGAAGGAGGGCGACGTGGCCGGTCTGTCCGTCTTCCAGGATCCCTATTCCTATCTGGCCATAAAGATCATGGACGGCAGGCGTCACCTCTGGATTTACCGTGAGGCGTATGACAACAACGCCGAGGTGAGCAAAGACTGCGGCGAGATAACCTCCGACATAGTCTATCTGCAGGCCCGCGCCAATTTCGGAACAAATAAGGTCACATACTACTACAGCACCGATAACGTGACATACAACCGCGCGGCAAGCAACAGCTTCGAGATGCGCTACATCGTATCCATCTTCGTCGGCCAGCGCTTCTATCTGTTCAACTATGCGACAAAGGCCAACGGCGGATATGTCGACATAGACTGGTTCACGACAGAGCAGAGCTTCGACGAAGGGCGGTTCTACTCGGAAGAGGCGCTGCAAACCTATTCTCCCGAAGACCTCATGCTTGATCACATTGAGGCTGACGCCGACGTTGAGATGCTCAACGGCGGAAGCACGCTGATGCCAGTCTTCGCGGTGATGAAGAGCGGACTGCGCCGCAACGTGGCCGCCGAATGCACCTACTCCATCAGCGACGAGAGCGTTCTGAAGATTGAGCGCGGCACGGCTCACGGACTGCGCGACGGACATGTGGGCGTGACGGCCTACTACACCGACCTCGAAGGAACGACAATGTCAGCCACGGCAACCGTAACCGTATCTACATTCCCCCTGACCGCCACGGCGTTCAACCCATCTATCAGCGGAAAAGGAACGTTTGACGCGGCGACCAGCAGCCTGACGACATCAAAGGGAGGACTGGCCGGATGGGAATATACATCGGGGGTCGACCTCTCACCATATAAATTCATCGTGATTGAGCTGGCCGAAAAGCCCGCCACGACGACATCGTTCAAGCTCTTCGACACCGACGACGCCGTCAGCACGGCATATTCGCGCACGCTGACAGCAGCAACGACGAAGATTAACCTCACCAACGTCAAGACCGTCAACAAATCAGCCATCCGCATGGCCGGTTTCACGACCAACGGAACGGCAGCGATAAAGCTCAGCCGCGTCTTCCTTAGCGACGACGGCATCACGCCGAGCAGCATCATCAGCACGTCCACATCCGGAGAAATCGTCTCCACGGAGGTCTACGACCTGTCCGGACGCAGGATTGCAACGCCGCAGAACGGCGTGAACATCGTCCGCCACAGAATGGCCGACGGCTCCATGCGCACGGTGAAGGTGGTCGGCACAGCCGCACGGTAAGCCCGTAAGCTCAGAGCGAACAGTCTTCGCCGTCCGCTCTGAGCACGCAATAAAAAGAAAAAAGAATGTTGTTTTGTATGATTTCAGATAGGTAGTCATTACCTTAAATAGGCTGTTTTACTCGGTAAAACAGCCTATTTTCCTTTGCAAAACAGGCTGTTTTGGTCAGCAATACAGCCTGTTTTACGTTGTTGTTACGGTTCAGTCTTTAAGACATCCTATCGGTACGATATAGATACCGTCCTCACGCCGGTATGCGAACTTCCCAACTGCTGTAAGAATCATCATAAATGACGGGGCTCTCATCTTATCAGTATCTATCTTTGCAGCAAGTGCATGTAATGTAGAGACACCCTCTTCTATGAGCCTGTCGCCGCCGAGTTTTATTTCCACGAGACCATACCGTCCATTGCGTAGGTGTACTACGGCGTCACATTCCAGTCCGAGTTTGTCACGGTAGTGATAAACCTGTCCGTCAAGCGCATTTGCAAAGACACGCAGGTCACGGACACAAAGTGTCTCGAAGAGCAATCCCATTGTATTAAGGTCGGCCAACAAGTCTTCCGGTCCAAGACCAAGAGCGGCAACAGCCACTGACGGGTCAACGAAATAACGTGTGTCCGACGAACGGATGGCCGTTTTGGAACGCAGATTCGGATTCCATGCAATGGAGTCCTCTATTACAAATATCTTTTTCAGAGCATCTATATATGAAGATATGGTTTTCGTATCTGACGTATCATTGTCGTGCGACAATATGTCTTGTGCAATGGTTGATATTGTAGCTTGTGAACCCTGATGCCTTGCATAGGAACGCATAAGACGTTTTGTCAATTCCGGATTACGGCGCACGCCATCCACACGCGATATGTCCGACCGGACGACAGCGTCGTAATAGTATTTCACCTGATCCAGTGCCAACTCGTTGTCCATCATCGTTGCATAAGGCCAGCCGCCACGGCAGATAAGCCCGGCAATGTCTTCGAGAACCAACTTGTTAAAACCGAGAATCTCTTGCGGACCATTGAAAAGTTCTGCCAGACTGACTTCACCGGTAGATTCTCCTGATTCAAACAGGCTCATGGGACGCATCGTAAGCCATGCGAAACGTCCCGCACCCGAATGGTTTATGTCGTCCATCTTAGCCGGAACAGCAGAACCGGTAAGGATAAACTGCCCGGGGCCGTCCCTATGGTCTACCTCAAATCTGATAGCATCCCATAGTTTGGGAGCTAATTGCCATTCATCAAGAAGCAAAGGAATGTCGCCTTGAAGCAACACCTTGGGATTTATGTCGGCCATGCGGATGTTCTGTTTCAACATCTCCGGGTCGTCCATATATAATATGGTACTGGCATGTTGTGCCGCCGTCGTCGTCTTTCCGCACCATTTCGGACCTTCTATAAGCACGGCTCCTACACCAGCCAGTCGTCTTTGCAGCATTTTGTCTGCTATTCTTTGCCGATATTTATTCATAAGCGATGGTATTTTAACGCTGCAAAGATAACAAAATAATCCCGCATTTCCTCAGTTGGACGGATTTCATTTCCTCAGTTGGACGGATTTTATTACCTCAGTTGGACGGATTTCATTACCTCAGTTGGACGGATTCTGTTACCGCAGTTGGACGGATTTCATTACCGCAGTCGGACGGGCTATCGTAATTTGATACTTCATCCGGCACTTTTCTGATTTCAATCGCCAACGCTTTCAACTTCCGACATTCAACTTTCAACCTCCCCACCCTCTTCGATGAAATCGGCCTTTTTTGCTTCTTCCGCCATCATGACGGCATTTCGGGGCACGAAAAAAGGCGGTTGGAACGGATGGAAAATGTATTTGGAACGAAAAGAAAACTACTTGGAACATGAGAATAACAGTTTTTATTTATATTTACTTAATTTTGCGGTATCAAAAAACCTAGCGAGTCAATGAATAACTTAAAACAACTTATCATCAGAAGGTATGTACCGGTCGTTTTGCTGCTTCTTCAAACGGCCGTAACCTTTGCCCAGAATGACTTGACGGTCAAAGGAACCGTCAAAGACAGCAAAGGCGAAACCGTCATCGGGGCCTCAGTGGTCGTGAAGGGTGCATCCGGCGTGGGTACCGTAACTGACTTCGACGGCAATTTCACACTGAAAGTGCCGAGCGACAAGTCTGTGCTTGTAGTTTCTTATATAGGAAACAGACCCAAAGAAGTTCGTGTCGGCAATCAGCGGACATTCAAAATCGTGCTTTCAGAGGACGAGAACGTTCTCGGCGATGTCGTTGTGGTCGGCTACGGCCAGCAGAAGAAAGCCAGCGTCGTGGGCGCCATAGCCCAGACCGACGCCAAGGTGCTCGAACGCACCGGCGGTGTCAGCTCTCTCGGAGCCGCTCTGACCGGAAACCTGCCGGGCGTGATAACGATGGCCTCAACGGGTATGCCGGGCGAGGAAGACCCGCGCATCGTCATCCGCGGAATCACGTCGTGGAACTCCAGCGAGCCTCTCGTGCTCGTCGACGGAATTGAACGCCCCATGTCCAGCATCGACATCAGCACCGTCCAGAGCGTCAGCGTTCTGAAAGATGCCTCGGCAACAGCCGTCTACGGTGTGAAAGGAGCCAACGGCGTAATCCTCATCACGACGAAACGCGGAACTGAAGGACGTGCGAAAATAGAAATAGGTATGAACATCGTGGCCAAGGTCGCATCGAAGCTGCCGGGAAAGAAAGACAGCTACGACGCCCTCTCCGTGCGCAACGACGCCATTGAGAACGAACTGGGGCTCTCGCCTGACTCATGGTCGAAAATCACTCCGGCCGACATCCTGAACAAGTACCGCAACCCGGCCAACCTCGAAGAGGCCGAGCGCTATCCGAACGTCGACTGGGAAAAGGAGATGTTCAAGGATGCCGCCATGTCATACAACCCGAACGTCAATATCTCCGGAGGAACGAAGTTCGTCAAGTATTTCGCTTCCGTGGACTTCCTTCATGAGGGAGACCTCTACCGCTCGTTCGACAACGGACGCGGATACGACGCCGGCTACGGCTACAACCGTATCAACGTCCGCAGCAACCTCGACTTCCAGCTCACAAAGACGACCAGCCTGAAGGCAAACGTCTTCGGAAGCAACGGCATGAAGAAAGGCCCATGGGGAGTTGACAGCAACTCCTGGTTTGAGACGCAGTTGTGGCAGTCGGTCTACAGTTCGCCGCCAGACGCGTTCCTCCCGAAGTACAGCGACGGCTCATGGGGCTATTTCCCCGCCGACGAGCTTGGCGCGCCCAACTCCATATATAATATAGCGAAAGCCGGTATCGAGAAGCGCACGACGACGCGCATCAACACCGACTTCACCATCGAGCAGGACCTCAGCTTCCTTCTCAAAGGCCTGAAGGTCTCGGCAACGGTCTCCTGGGACAACGTCTTCGTCGAGCGCAAGCGCGGTATCAGCGACGAGCTACATGAGGCACAAAGAAAATGGATCAATCCGGATACAGGCGAAATTACATATTCGCAGCCCAACGACGGCAACACCAACTTCGACTATCAGGAAGGAATAAAGTGGAATATCAATGGCGGCGAGATGGATAACGGACTGACCGAGCGCAATCTCTTCTATCAGACCCAGATTTTCTGGGGCAACACCTTCGGCAAGCACGACATCACGGCGATGGGTGTGTTCAACCGCACAGAGAACGCCAAGGGCGGCGAGTTCACCCACTACCGTGAGGACTGGGCTTTCCGCGCCACATATGCATACGGCGGACGCTACTTCCTCGAATACAACGGAGCCTACAACGGCTCGGAGAAGTTCAGCAAGGACAACCGCTTCGCTTTCTTCAACTCCGGCGCCATCGGATGGATGGTCAGCGAGGAAAAGTTCTTTGAACCACTGAAGAAATATATCGGCATGCTCAAGTTCCGCTACTCCTACGGCGAGGTCGGCGACGACAACGTCAGCAAGCGATGGCTCTACGCAACCCAATGGGCTTACGGCGGAACCACACAGCACGGTTTGGACGCCGACATCAGAAGCCCCTACACGTGGTATAAGGAAAGCGAAGTCGGCAACATGGACGTCCACTGGGAGAAAGCCGTAAAGCAGAACTTCGGTATCGACTATTCATTCTTCGACGGACTGCTCGCCGGCAGCCTCGACTTCTTCCACGAAAACCGCAAGGACATCCTCATCGACGGAGCAAGCCGTGCCGTGCCCTCTTATTTCGGAACGACACCCCCGACGATAAACTACGGACGTGTCAGCAGCCACGGCTACGAGCTGGAGATGCGCGTGAACAAGGTACTGAACAACGGCATGCGCCTTTGGGGTAACTTCAATATGACTCACGCCGTGAGCAAGATCAAGAAGTTTGACGATGCGGAATTCCTGCCTGACTATCAGAAGACAGCGGGATTTGCCATCGGTCAGTTCCACTCCTATCTGTCAAACGGCTATGCCAACACATGGGACGAAGTGATTGCCATGACGCCCCACAACACCAACAACGACCAGAAGCTGCCTGGCATGTACAACATCATCGACTATAACGGCGACGGCGTCATCGACACCAACGACAGCGCGCCCTACGGATTTACCGACACCCCGCAGAACACCTACAGCGCCACAATCGGATGGGAATGGAAGGGATTCAGCATCATGGCTCAGTTCTACGGCGTCAACAACGTCTCGCGTACCGTGATATTCAATTCGCTCAGCGGTAGCCTCAACACCGTATATGACGAAAGGTCCTACTGGACAAAGGACAACACGGGAGCAGACAATCCCATGCCGCGACTCAACTCAACGCCCAACGGCGACTACTTCCGCGGCACGTCCTGCATCTATGACGGCTCGTTCATCAGACTGAAGAACGCAGAGATTGCCTACACATGGACAAAGGGATGGATAAGACATCTCGGTCTGAACACGCTGAAGATATATCTCAACGGAAACAACCTTTGGACACACAGCAAGATGCCCGACGACCGCGAAAGCAACTACGCCGGTACGGGCAACGCCTCACAGGGAGCATATCCGACAGTGAAACGCTTCAACTTAGGAATCAAGTTCTCATTGTAAGACATTCCCCTGGACTCCCGAAAGAAAAAGGCAAGAGATTACAGAGAACAATAGCATTATCCAAATTCCGCCCATGGGGGCGGAAGGTAAGGAAGCCTGCATTAATATAAAAAACGAATAAATCATGAAACCGAAAACAATCATCAAGGTCATTCACTCCCCTCTCTCGTGGAGAGGAGGCAGAGATAAGGCCCTATATATAATTATGTGTGCATGCTGCGGAGTGGGACTGACCTCCTGCACCGACTATCTGGACAAAGCCCCGGAATCGGAAGTGAGCAGCACGGACGCCTACAAGGACTTCCGGAATTTTCAGGGATTCGTAGAGGAGCTCTACTGCTGCATACCTGACTTCGTCAAGGGCGGCCACTACACCAACTCATGGAACTGGGGCGAAGATGAAATCATGAACGTCGGCATCGACTATCACATGGTCTACAAGGTTGACCAAGGCGATTTTTGGGGATGGCAGAAAGAATATGACGGCTGGGGGTGCGGCTGGATGGACGGCAACGAATTCAAAACCGACGGCGCAAACTTCACGCACAAGCTATGGCCGGCCGCATGGTACGGAATACGCAAGGCCAACATGGGACTTGAAAACCTCGACAAGCTGACCGATGCCACACAGGAACAGAAGAACTTCATCAAGGGCCAGCTGCTCTTTTTCCGCGGATGGTTCCACTTCGAACTGATGCAGTTTTTCGGCGGAATGCCATACGTCGACTTCGTCCTGCCGGAAATCGAGAAGCCCACTCTTCCGCGCCTCTCATACAGCGAGTGTTCGGACAAGGCGGCACAGGATTTCCGCGAAGCAGCCAATCTGCTGCCCGTAGACTGGGACGACACCGAAACCGGTGCGCCGACAATGGGCAACAACGACCTGCGCATCTCCAAACTGGCCGCACTCGGCTATCTCGGAAAATGTCTGCTCTGGGCCGGTTCACCGCTGATGAACGAGGAACGTGTCGGCACGACTGACAGCACGGGGTATGACCGCAACTACTGCAAGCGAGCGGCTGAGGCTTTCGGAGAACTGATACAGATTGTTGAAAGCGGCAAGTCGAAATACGGTCTGCTGCCTTTCGCCGAGTATTCAAACAATTTCCGGACAAACGACGGTACGCGCCGCATTGCCGGACAGGACAAGAACGGCGAGATTGTCGAAGCCATCTTCCGCGGTCCCTGCTACGGCTGGAACCTGCAGATGAGCCACTCGTTCACGGGCATGGATCTCAATGACGCCGGCGTGACCAATCTACCGACGGCAAACTATGTCAACTACTACGGCATGGCCAACGGTCTGCCGCTCAACGACCCCAGCTCCGGTTTCAACAAAAACTATCCGTGGCAGGGCCGTGATCCGAGATTCTATCACGACATCATCTATGACGGAGTGAAACTCGTACAGGGCACACTCTCCTCACAGACCGAGAAATGGCGCTACGCTGAAATGTTCACCGGCGGCATCTCGCGGGACGTAATCCGTGGCAGCCGCACGGGCTACTATCTCATGAAGTTCATCGACAACAACTGCAACAAATACGATGACGGCTACGGTTGGGGCGCCCAGTATCACATCCATCTGCCCTACATGCGCCTTGCCGACGTCTACCTGATGTACGCCGAGGCTGCCGCACAGGCCGCCGGAAGACCAGACGGAATGTTCTACTGCTCGCTGTCGTCACTCGACGCCGTGAACAAGATCCGTCAGCGTGCCGGTGTGGACAACGTTGCCGTGAAATATACGCGCTCACTCAATGAATACATGCGCGAGGTGCGCCGCGAACGCGCCGTGGAGCTGAGCTACGAAGGCCACCGCTTCAACGACCTCCGCAGATGGAAGCTGCTTGACGTCTATCCCTACAACATCAAGACGTCACAGGAATTCAACCGCGTGAAGACAAACAAAAACAATCCGCAGCAGAATCAGGTGAGC
>USFX01000102.1 GCA_900553965.1 uncultured Prevotella sp. | reverse complement strand
CTAACCACCCCTAACCCCTCCTTCAAAAGGAGGGGACTGCGGTATGCCCACTTAAAGACTTCCAAATGAGCTTGTTACAGCAGTGGAAACGTGAACGGGAATGTGCACATTGAGTAGCTTTTCCATGTTTTTTTTGGCCTTCTCGCTTTTTTATATTAATTTTGAGGCTTGAAAACGTCCAATCGAAAAGTGTAACTGTGCTAAATGCAATAGAGACTAACCACCCCTACCCCTCCTTAAAAAGGAGGGGACTAAAAATTAGTCCACATAAAGATTTTGACAAGCGATATATGTTGGAGTAACAAAAGGGATATATTTGGTATTAGGTTGGAACAGTGAGGCTGAGGTATTCAAATTGACTTGAAACAGTGAGGCTGAAGTATTGGAAATAAAAACAGGAAACTGTGAGAGCCTAGAAAATGAAGAAAACCAAAAGTATATTAAAGAAGCATCGAACAAACAGAACCTTATGTCATATAAACAAGGAAAGTCTAATGCACATGAACAGAAATATCTGCGCAATACTCTGCGCAATAATGCAACAGCCGCTGAGTGCATACTTTGGAGACGAATCAGTGGTAGGAAAGCGGAAGGGCTCAAATTCCGAAGACAACATGGCATCGGACCATACGTCATGGACTTTTATTGCCCGGAAATATTGCTTTGCATAGAAATTGACGGGGAAGTCCATAAAAACAGAGACACAGAAATTCATGACGCCATACGGACAAAATACCTCAACAGCAACGGAATAACCGTACTGAGATTCGACAACGATATTGTATATCAGAATATTGAATATATCATCGATTGCATCAGACAATTCAAGGAAAGTCACTATGGTAGCAAAAATATAAAAGCCAAGGAGACATAGCAAGCCTTTAAGAAGGCTAACCTCTGTGCTGAAGCCTTTAAAAATAGCAGCGCCGAAGCCTTTAAGCAGGTAACCTCAGTCCCCTCCTTTCAAAGGAGGGGTTAGGGGGAGTAGACAAACACATGTCATATTAAGGTTAGGACTGTACGTGCCACACTACACACGAACAAGCAAGTAAATATAAAAATATGAGCGACGAGACAAGAGAAGACGAAATACTTGACGGAAGCGAGGACATGAGCAGCCTGACTTCCGGCGACAGCGAAGACACCATCGCCGAAACGGACGGCGAGGGCATCCACTCCGACTACAAACCCGTTGACAGATTTGACGCCTCGGCCGTCCATCATCTGAGCGGAATGTATCAGACGTGGTTCCTCGACTATGCGTCATACGTGATTCTGGAGCGCGCCGTGCCCCACATCGACGACGGTCTGAAGCCCGTCCAGCGACGCATACTCCACTCGATGAAGCGCATGGACGACGGACGCTATAACAAGGTGGCCAACATCGTGGGTCACACCATGCAGTTCCACCCCCATGGCGACGCCTCCATCGGCGACGCCCTGGTGCAGCTGGGTCAGAAAGACCTGCTCGTGGACACGCAGGGAAACTGGGGAAACATCCTCACGGGCGACCGCGCCGCCGCACCGCGATACATCGAGGCCCGGCTGTCGAAGTTTGCGCTCGACACGGTGTTCAACCCCAAGACAACCGAATGGCAGCTCTCCTACGACGGCCGCAACAAGGAGCCTATCACGCTGCCCGTGAAGTTCCCGCTACTGCTGGCCCAGGGAGCCGAGGGCATCGCCGTGGGCCTGTCGTCGAAAATCCTGCCCCACAACTTCTGCGAGCTGTGCGACGCCGCCGTCAGCTACCTCCACGGACAGGACTTCAAGCTCTATCCCGACTTCCCGACCGGAGGAAGCATCGACGTCTCACGCTATAACGACGGCCAGCGCGGAGGCCAGCTGAAGGTCCGGGCCAAGATTGAGAAGAAGGACAACAAGACGCTCGTCATCCGCGAGATACCGTTCGGAAAGACCACCACGACGCTCATCGAATCAATCCTGAAAGCCATAGAGAAGGGCAAGATAAAGGCACGCAAGGTCGACGACAACACGGCGGCCGAGGTGGAGATTCAGATCCATCTCGCTCCGGGAGTGTCGTCGGACAAGACGCTCGACGCGCTCTATGCCTTCTCCGACTGTGAGGTGAACATCTCGCCCAACTGCTGCGTCATCGAGGACAACAAACCGAAATTCCTCACCGTCAGCGACGTCCTGCGCCAGTCGGTCGAGAACACCAAGGCGCTGATACGCCGCGAGCTGGAGATACGCCGCGACGAGCTGATGGAACAGCTCCATTTCAGCTCGCTGGAGAAGATATTCATCGAGGAGCGCATCTACAAGGACCGCAAGTTCGAGCAGGCCCCGAACGTCGATGCCGTCTGCGCTCACATCGACGACCGCCTGACACCGTTCTATCCCGAGCTGGTGCGCGAGGTCACCAAGGACGACATTCTCCGTCTCTTGGAGATAAAGATGCAGCGGATTCTGAAGTTCAACAAGGACAAGGCCGACGAACTGATGACCCGCATCAAGGCCGAAATTGCCGGAATAGACCGCGACCTGGCCAACATGGTTGAGGTCACGGCCGACTGGTTCCGCTTCCTGAAGGACAAATACGGCAAGGACCACCCACGGCGCACGGAGCTGCGCAACTTCGACACCATCGAGGCGTCAAAGGTCGTCGAGGCCAACGAGAAACTCTATATCAACCGTCAGGACGGCTTCATCGGAACGGCGCTGAAGAAGGACGAGTTCGTCTGCAACTGTTCCGACATCGACGACATCATCATTTTCTATCGCGACGGTATGTTCAAGGTCGTCCGCGTGGCTGAAAAGATATTCGTCGGGAAGAACATCCTCCACCTCGGAGTGTTCAAGAGGAACGACAAGCGCACCGTCTACAACGTTGTCTACCGCAACGGACTGAAAGGATTCTACTACATAAAGCGCTTCTGGGTCACCAGCGTCACACGCGACCACGAATACTGCATCACCCAGGGCACGCCAGGCTCGCGCATCGTCTATTTCACGGCCAACCCCAACGGCGAGGCTGAAATCATCAAGGTGACGCTCGACCCGATGGAGATGGCCACGAAACGGAAGGCGAGCATCTTCCTCGAACGCGACTTCTCCGAAGTTTCAATCAAGGGACGGCTGTCGAAAGGCAACATCCTGACCAAGAAACAGGTGAGCCGCATCGGCCTGAAGAGCCACGGCCACTCCACACTCGGAGGCCGCAAGGTGTGGTATGACCCGGACGTCAACCGCCTCAACTACGACGAACACGGACGACTGCTGGGCGAGTTCTATGATGACGACCTCATACTGGTCGTGCTGAAGACCGGCGAATACTATGTCTCTTCGTTCGACGCCAACAACCACTACGAGGACAACATCCTGCGCATCGAGAAGTTCGACCGCAACAAGGTGTGGACCGCCGTCGTCTTCGACGCCGATAACAACGGCCATCCCTATCTGAAGCGTTTCCTCATGGAAGACTCGAAGCGCAAGCAGAGCTACGTCGGCGAGAACCGCAACAGCCGCTTCGCCCTGCTGACGGACGTGGCCTATCCGCGGATTCTCGTGACATTCAACGAGACCGACGGCGCCGGCAACCCGCGCCAGCCGATGGAAATCGACGCCGAACAGTTTGTCGCCGTCAAGGGATTCAAGGCCCGCGGAAAGCGCATCAGTACGTGGCAAGTCGGGAGCGTCGAGGAACTGGAGCCGCTGCGCTTCCCCGAACCGGAGGAGCCGGAGGACAACGGCGACACGACAGAGGAGGCCGAACGCGAGAACATCGACCCGGACGCCGGCAAGTCGGAGGATCAGGTGATTGACGAGCTGACGGGACAGCTGAACATGTTCAGTGAGATTGACAAAACAATAAAGCCATGACACCGTCGTCCGCCAGACATTATATATATAAGGCCGCCCTCCTTCTGACGCCGCTCCTCGCCTGTCCCGCCCATGCCCAAACGGACTCGGTGGACATGGGGCGCATCACGACCGCCGCCTATATGGTCGGCGTCGGCCCGACACGCATCCTCGACACCTATCTTTCGCAGGAACATTTCAGCGGAACGGGAGTGACATATCTGTCGGCCGTCGAGCGTCAGCGGCCCGGACGCCATTGGAGCACGGCCATACAGCATCAGGCCCACATCTCCACCGCCCACGACCGCAGCGACACGGCCGACGAGCTGGAGGGCTCCTACGGCTTCTTTTGGGGACGCTACCGGTCGTGGTCGCTGCTCGGCGACAGGCTCGTGCTTCAGGGAGGAGGCATGGCCACGGCCGGGGCCGGCTTCATCTACAACACGCTCAACGGCAACAATCCGGCGCAGGCGCGGCTCTATCTGAACATAATGCCGTCGGCCGTAGCCACCTACCGCTTCTCGCTGTGGCGCCAGCGCTTCGCCGTGCGCTATGAAGTGGAGGTCCCGCTCGTCGGAGTGATGTTCAGTCCGGCCTATGGCCAGTCCTACTACGAGATATTCTCGCGCGGCGACTACGACCACAACGTCGTACCGACGACATTCGTCAGCGCACCCTATTTCCGCCAGCAGCTCATGCTTGACGTCAATCTCAGCCGCAGCATGACGTTGCGCGTCGGCTATTTGGGCGACTATCAGCAGTCGCAGGTGAACAATCTCAAGCAGCATGTCTATTCCCACCGGCTTATGCTGGGAATCGTCAGACGCTTCAAAACAATCAGCTATCGCCCATGAACAAGCTATTAACGGCCTTAACGGCTATCATCATGATTCTTCTGCCCGTGTCCTGCGTCGACGAAGAGGAATTCAGCGACTCGCCGCAAGGCAATTTCGAGGCGCTGTGGAAGATAATCGACGACCACTATTGCTTCTTCGACTACAAGCGGGAGGAGTACGGGCTCGACTGGACGGCCGTATATAATAAATATAAGGTACGCGTGAATGACCGCATGACGGACGAACAGCTGTTTGAAGTGCTGGCCGACATGCTCGGCGAACTGCGCGACGGTCATGTCAATCTGGCCAGCTCGGCGGACTTCTCACGATATTGGAAATGGCAGGAGGACTATCCGGCCAACGTCAGCGACACGCTCCTGCGACGCTATCTCGGCACTGACTACAAGATTGCGGGCGGTCTGAAATACCGCGTTCTTGACGACAACATCGGATATATCCGCTACGAGAGCTTCACCGACGGCATCGGCGAGGGCAATCTTGACGACGCCATCAGCCACTTGATGCTCTGCCGCGGCCTCATCATCGACATACGGGGCAACGGCGGCGGAACCCTGACAACGGCCGAACGCCTCGCCGCCCGCTTCACCGACGAGTCCGTTCTCGTCGGCTATATGCAGCACAAGACGGGCACGGGCCACTCCGACTTCTCCGCCATGGAGGAACAGCGCCTCGGCCCGTCGTCAAACATCAGATGGCACAAGCGTGTCTGCGTGCTCACCAACAGACAGGTCTACAGCGCCGCCAACGAATTCGTGAAATACATGCGTTGCTTCCCCAACGTCACAGTTGTCGGCGACCGTACCGGCGGAGGGGCCGGCATGCCCTTCAGCAGCCAGCTTCCCAATGGCTGGGCCGTCCGCTTCTCGGCCTGTCCCATGTACGACCGAGACCGCCGGCCGACCGAATTCGGCATCGCCCCCGACCACGACGTGGCTCTCACCGACGCCGACTTCCGCCGCGGCCGCGACACCATCATCGAGTTTGCCCGCCAGCTTCTGACCCGCTGAGATAACAAAAAACGGGACATCGGCCGTGATGCCCCGTTCTTTCAGCAGTCATTGTCCCGCTTGTTCTCCTTTATATATTGTGATGGAGACATGCCATATTCATCCTTAAAAGCCTCACGGAAGTGTCCCGGACTGTTGAATCCGGCCTTATATGCTATCTCCGTGATGCTGGTCTCACCGGAGGAAATCAGTTCGAGACTTCGTCGGAGCTTGATTTTTCTTACGTAGTCGACAGCCATAAGACCGGTCAGGGCCTTCAGTTTTCGGTAGAATGTCGAGTGGTTCATGTTCATCTTATCCGTCAGGAATGCCATGTCCAGCTTGTTTGAGGTGAGATTTTCTTCAATCAACGCGCTCAGCTTCGTCAGGAACTCACGGTCAGCCCGGCTCAGTTTCTGTACATCGCCATCCCCAGCAGCGGCGTCTTCAGAAATGGTTCTGTCGTCCTGACGTTCTTCCTGCGTCGTTTCCTCTACGGCTGATTGCGTCTGACGACATTGGCCGGCATCAATCTGACGGTCGGGAGCCTTGTTCCTCCGGCGAGCGAACCAGACTATCACCGCTATCAGAATGACGGCATAAAGAAGTTTGAAATACCACGAAAGCCACACAGGAGGCATGACAACGATGGTTTTCGTATATATTCCGTCGTCATTCCACTTTCCGTTTTTCATTCTGACGCGCAGCTTCAACACGTAGGTCCCGGCCGGCAGGTTCCGCAATGTGACGGTATTTTCAGCTCCGAGAAACTGCCAGTCCTTATCTAAACCGTCCAGCATGTAGGAATATTCGACACGCCGTGTCTCCGAATAGTCAGCCGCCGTGAAGTTTATCCTCAGCGTGTTTCCGCCGTATGGCACGGTCAGCGTGTCACCGCCAAGAGCCAAGATTAACTTTTAAGCACAACTACCACGCATGAAAAGAATCGTATATGTCGTCCTGCTTCTGATTATGACAGGACAAGTCGTCGTCAACGCCCAGGAGTTTCCCAAAGTCATATTTCCGGGAGACTATCCCGACCCGTCCATACTCAGGGACGGCAAAGATTTCTATATGACCCATTCCTCATTTTCATATAGTCCGGGCTTCCTGATATGGCATTCACAGGACCTCGTCAACTGGGAGCCGGTCTGCCGCGTCAAGGGAGCCGGCATGGCCCCGGATCTTGTGAAATACGGCGACACCTACTATCTGTATTACCCGTGGGGCAGGACAAACTATGTGACATGGGCCAAGGACATCAAAGGGCCGTGGAGCAAGCCAGTCGACCTCAACGTCAGGGGCATCGACCCGGGACACGCCGTCGACCGTGAGGGCAACCGCTATCTTCATCTGTCGGAAGGCACGGCCGTGCCGCTTTCCCGAGACGGACTTTCAGTCGCAGGGAAACCGGAAACCGTCTATGAGGGGTGGCAATATCCGACAGACTGGGATGTGGAATGTTTCTGTCTCGAATCGCCGAAACTGGCTTATCATGACGGCTATTATTATCTGACAAGCGCGGAAGGTGGTACTGCCGGACCGGCGACGAGCCATCTGGCCGTCTCCGCCCGTTCCAAAAGCATCATGGGGCCGTGGGATAACTCGCCTTACAATCCTGTCATACATACCTATTCATCGGATGAGGAATGGTGGTCCAAAGGCCATGCCACAATCTTCGATGATGCGGACGGCAACTGGTGGATAGTCTATCATGCTTACAGGAAAGGCATGCACACCTTGGGGCGGAGCACTCTTCTGGAACCGATAGAATGGACTCCGGACGGATGGTACAGGACAAAGACCACGGCCGTCCTGCCGAAAACGGAAAGCAAACCCTCCGGTACAAAGGTCTCCGACATTTCCGACAGCTTCGACGGCAACGAAATAAGCCTCAGATGGACTACATTCGGAGGCACGCCCAAAGGATGCACGACACTGAAGGACGGCGTCATGTCGCTGCAAGCCAAAGGAGAGACACCGGAAAACGGCCGGCTTCTGCTGGCCATTCCCGTAGATGAGAAGTATGAGACACAGGTTGAAATGACACTTAATGACGAGACAACAACCGGTGGACTCCTGCTTTTCTACAAACCTAAAGTATTTGCAGGAATCACCTGCAACAGCAAATCAATCCGGACATACAGGTCGGCCGATAGTTTTGAAGAGTATCCCAACAGGCTAGGCAACAAGCTGCAGCTGAAAATCATCAACGACAGAAACAAATGCACGTTTCTCATCAGTGGCGACGGCAAGCGGTGGGAGCGACTTGCCGCCGACGTCAATGTCAGTGACATGAACCACAACAACCACAACGGCTTCCGCTCACTTCGCATTGCCCTGTATGCAGGTGGAAAGAAGACGGTAGATTATAAGGACTTCAGATATAAAGCATTATTGTAAAGCTATGACCTCTCTACGTACGCACATTATCGCCGCAATGGCATGCTACAGTCTTTTTGCTTCGGGAACCGACGGGTTGACAATGCGTGACAAAACGGACAGAACCTCGCCATCCGCGCATGAAAGAATAGAGATTGACATGACCGCCCGCGGCAACGACATATCTCCCAGTCTGTATGGAATCTTTTTTGAAGAGATAAACCACTCCGGAGACGGAGGGCTTTATGGTGAGCTCATCCGTAACCGGAGTTTCGAGGACACCCGTATTCCGGATGGCTGGAGCGTCGCCGGTTCAAGGCTGATTCCGCGCAAAACCGTCCATCATTTCACGGGAGTGGCCGTCGACAGGTCTTTCCCGTGGCCCAAATCACCGATTCCGGGATGGCGGTTGGAAACCGAAGAGATTTCTTCGGCCGACATTTCCTTATGTCGGGACAATCCCTATTACGACACGGCCCCGACGAGCGCGAGACTACACATCACCAAATCCGACTCTCCGACAAGGCTGCTCAACAACGGCTTTTGGGGCATACCGCTGAAATCGGGAGAGAAATATCATCTGCGCACCATCATCAAGTCCGGAAAGGACTACCGTAGAGGTATCAGGGCCATGCTTCTTGATGAAGACGGAACGGTCATTGCGGACAAGCACCTGAACGTCATCAGCGACAACACGTGGAATGACATCTCAGACACATTAGTCTCTTCAAAGACGGTCAGGAACGCAACACTGGCACTTGAGTTCGACGGTCAGGGGACAATCCGGATTGACTACGTATCGCTATTTCCCGAAAATATATTCATGAAGCGTCCGAACGGGATGAGAAAAGACCTGGCGGAAATGCTTGCCGGAATGAGCCCCACGTTCTTGAGATGGCCCGGCGGGTCAATCGTGGGAGGAATAACTCTCGACAACCGCTTTGACTGGAAAAAGACATTGGGTGACCCTGCGTCACGTCCGGGGGAGTATATCACATGGGGTGAAAGATGTTCTTACGGGTTCGGCTATCATGAGATGCTGCAGTTCTGCGAGGATTTGGGCATGGATGCGATGTTTGTCTGCAACGCCGGCATGGCAGATATGTTCCGCAGCGGAGAAATTTGCAACGACAACTCGCTCCGTTTCTTCATCGACGACTGCCTTGACGCCATTGAATATGCCATTGGCACTACTGACACAGAATGGGGCAAAAAGCGCGTGGCGGCCGGCCATCCGGCACCTTTCCCGCTCAAATATGTCGAAGTCGGCAACGAACACTATGGGGAAGCATACGAAAAACGCTTCGACAGATTCTATGAAGCCATCAAAGAGAGATGGCCCGAGATCAGCGTCGTGTCCAATCACTTCATCAACGGCCTCGGCAAATCAGCCCGAACCGACATTGTCGATCCCCACTGGTACGGTACTCCGAACTTCTATTTCAACAACACGACCCTGTTCGACGACATGCCGAGAGGAAAGACCTGCGCCTATATCGGTGAATGGGCATGCAACTTCAAGGTCGGCCGTGGCAACATGCGGGCCGCACTTGCCGAAGCAGCATTCCTGACAGGCATCGAGCGGAACGCAGACTACGTCACGATGACGTCTTATGCACCACTTCTCCAGAACAGAAATGACAAGGACTGGAATGTCAATCTGATATGGTTTGACGGAGAAAACACAGTCGGAAGAGCA
>USFX01000101.1 GCA_900553965.1 uncultured Prevotella sp. | reverse complement strand
GCGCGTATAGATCACCCGGACGTCGGGGCAGTTGGCCTCGACATACCGCCCGAAGGCCAGTGCGACGTTCAGATTGATGTTCTTTTCTTTTGAAATCTTGCCTATGGCACCGGCGTCATTGCCACCATGCCCGGCGTCGATGACGAGCGTGAACCTGTCCTTTGCGGCGTCAGTAGCGGCCGCAAAGATGAGGGAGAGCCATAGGAGAAACAAAAACTTTCTGCACATAACGCTTTATAAATTACGCAAAAGTAATTATTTTCCCATTAAAACTCAAATATCTCCCTGAGTTTTATCATTTATTAAATGTATCTCCACGCCAGCTCCGCGGCACTCCGCGCCCATCGGCGGATTGACTTTCGTCAGGCTCAGGTCAACGGAGGTTATGTCGGGGAAGGCGTCGATGAGTGCGCCGGCTATGCGTCCGGCCACATGTTCGAGCAGTTTTGACGGCACGTCCATCTCGCGCCGGACCACGTCGAGCATGTCGGCATAGCTCAGCGTGTCGGCGACATCGTCCGTCATGGCGGCGCGGCTGATGTCGTAGCCCACCCGCAGACTGACAATGAAGTCCGCCCCCACTGCCGTTTCCTGAGGCATGACGCCGTGGCGGGCATGGATGCGGACTTCATTTATATATATATAGGAATGACGGATATTCATCATCGGCGGGAGTCAGATTATCCGCAGCGTGACGCGCCGCAGTTCTTGCACGTCAGACAGCCCTCCTGATAGACGAGGCTCTCCTGTCCGCAGACCGGACATTTCTGTCCCTTGGCCTCCGTGCCGTCGACGATATACTTCTTCAGGGCGCGCTCGACACCGTTCTTCCACGTGTTGATGCTCTCGCTCTTGAGCTGCAGCGAGCCGACGAGCTTGATGACATGGTCGATGGGCATGCGGTAGCGCAGGACGCCGCTGATGAGCTTAGCGTAGTTCCAATATTCGGGATTGAACTTCTCGCTCAGTCCTTCGACCGTCGTCTTGTAGCCGCGCTTGTTCTCGAACTGGAAGTCGTAGCGCCGCCGTCCGTCCTCACCGGTGCTCTTGATGATCTTTCCCTTGGTCACGGTCTTGGGCAGTACGATTCCTTCCTCGTCGTCCTGAAGACCGGTGAATATCTCGTAGGGATAGCCGTGGAGCAGTCCGACGAACGCAACCCACTTCTCCTTGTTGTTCTGGAAGCGCACGACGTCACACTCCAGCTCCTTCGGTCTGACCTCCGTCACCTCGGGATGCTTGCACGGTACGGGCTTCTCGGCCTTGGCCTCCTCTTTCTTCATGTCCTCCTTCGATACTGAAATCATCACGCCCGAGCGGCTGCCGTCGCGGTAGATGGTGCATCCTTTGCATCCCGAGCGCCATGCCTCGACGTAGAGACGGTTGACGAGCGCCTCGTCGACGTCGTTCGGGAGATTGACCGTGACGCTGATGGAGTGGTCCACCCACTTCTGTATAGCGCCCTGCATCTTGACCTTCATGAGCCAGTCGACGTCGTTGGCCGTCGCTTTATAATAAGGTGAGCGTGCGACGAGCTCGTCGATTTCCTCCTGAGTGTATTTCTTGGCGGTGTCAATTCCGTTGGCCTCCATCCACGTGAGGAACTTATGGTGATAGACGATATATTCCTCGAACGAGTCGCCCACCTCGTCGACAAAGTCGACATGAACCGACGTGTCGTTGGGATTGACCTTGCGGCGGCGCTTGTAGACAGGCATGAAGACGGGCTCGATGCCGCTCGTCGTCTGCGTCATGAGGCTCGTCGTGCCGGTCGGGGCTATGGTCAGACAGGCGATGTTGCGGCGTCCGTGGACGGCCATGGCCTCATAAAGCTGCGGGTCGGCCTCACGGAGACGCTGGATGAACGGGTTGGCGGCTTCGCGGGCGGTGTCGTAGACCTCGAACGCTCCGCGCTCAGTGGCCATGATGACAGACGAGCCGTAGGCGGCAAGGGCCAGACTGCGGTGAACCTCAACGGAGAAGTCTGTCGCCTCCTGCGTTCCGTAGCGCAGTCCCATGGCGGCAATCATGTCGCCTTCGGCCGTTATGCCGACGCCGGTGCGGCGTCCCATGCTGCTCTTGCGCTTGATTTTCTCCCAAAGATGACGCTCGGCACCCTTGACCTCGTCGCTCTGCGGATCCTCGCTGATTTTTTCCATGATGCGGTCAATCTTCTCCAGTTCGAGGTCGACGATGTCGTCCATGATGCGCTGTGCGGCAGCCACGTGACGGCGGAAGAGGTCGAAGTCGAAGCGTGCCTCCGGCGTAAACGGATTGACGACGTAGGAATAGAGGTTTATGGACAGCAGACGGCAGGAGTCATACGGACACAGAGGTATCTCGCCGCACGGATTGGTCGACACCGTCCGGAAACCAAGGTCGGCATAGCAGTCGGGTATGCTCTCGCGGCGTATGGTGTCCCAAAAGAGCACACCCGGCTCGGCGCTGCGCCATGCGTTGTGGACAATCTTCTCCCAGAGCGCCTTGGCGTCAATATCCTTCTGATAGTCGGGTGTATCGCTGTCGATGGGGAATTTCTGCGTGTATGTCCGGCCTTCGATGGCAGCCTCCATGAACTCGTCGTCAATCTTGACCGACACGTTGGCTCCCGTGACCTTGCCCTCGGTCATCTTGGCGTCGATGAAGGCCTCGCTGTCGGGATGCTTTATGCTGACGGAGAGCATCAGCGCTCCGCGGCGTCCATCCTGCGCGACCTCACGTGTGGAGTTGCTGTAGCGCTCCATGAACGGCACGAGCCCGGTCGACGTCAGGGCCGAGTTGTTGACGGGCGAGCCTTTCGGACGGATGTGGCTCAGGTCGTGGCCCACACCTCCGCGGCGTTTCATGAGCTGAACCTGCTCCTCGTCGATGCGCATGATGGCACCGTAGGAGTCGGCGTTGCCGTCGAGTCCGATGACGAAACAGTTGCTCAGCGACGCCACCTGATGGTCGTTGCCGATGCCGGTCATGGGGCTTCCGGCGGGGATGATATAGCGGAAGTGGTCCAGCAACTCAAACACCTGTCCGGCTGTCATCGGATTGGGATATTTCCGCTCGACACGCTCTATCTCGCGTGCGATGCGCCAGTGCATATCCTCGGGCGACTTCTCATAGATGTTCCCGAAGCTGTCCTTCATGGCGTATTTGTTCACCCATACGCGGGCGGCCAGCTCATCACCTTTGAAGTATGCGAGTGAGGCCTCGAAAGCCTCGTCATACGAATAAGTTTTTTTGTTGTCCATTGTTTTGTCTGTGAAATCTGTCGCAAAGGTAAGAACATTATTTCATATTGCAAAATAAGTTAGTCAACAGAATTAATTAAATGTCTTGCGTATTTATTTTTCTTGAGGGATTTTATTTGAGGAAGAAGGAGTGTAGCGGACGGTACGACTGATGACTGGAATAGAAATCACCAAAAAGAAACCGCAAGACATTTAATTAATCCTGTTGACTAACTTATATGGAACGCAAAAGAACCGGCAGTCAGTCGACCCTTTTGCGTGAACTATCCTTACCTGTTTCTAAAATGGAGTTATCGAGGCAGCGCCGCTAAGAGTTCCCTTTAACTTCTAAAAAGAGCGGCAGCAGGCTGTTTACAGGTTTTTCAAAAACTCAATCTCGATGATCTTCAGGGCGTTGTTGCCCTTCTGTTTCTTCTCATTGTTCTTGCTGTCCATCTCCTGCACGGCTCCGAAAGCATCCTTTGTCGTGCTTGAACCGAGCGAGCGGATGGTGTATCGACTTGCTTTCGGGGCGTTCTTGAGCGGAATGTGGATGTAGCTCAGAGCCTTGGGCGTCCATCCTTCCCACACTTTCACGTCGCCGGCATAGACAGCTATCGGGTAGGTCGTCATACGGAAGCCCTTCATCTTGACGCAGATGTCGTCAATCTGAGTGTCCTCGGCCAGCGTATATGTAATCCACGCCTTGTCCAGATCGTTGCTGCTTTCCCATGAAGTGTTCTCGTATGTGTCGTAGCTCAGCCTCACGTCGTTGCCGCTGCCGGCCTCGGCCGATACGATCTGCACCCCGCGGCGCCACTGTTTGAACGACGGTTCGGCCGGAGTCTCACCGCGGTCGGGCCGGCTCTTCAGTCCGTCGGCGGGACGATAGGTTGTCAGTCCGCCCTCAACGGCGATGGCATTGGTCGTCAGCGTCAGCGTTGCGGCGTCCATGCCTTCGGCCTTTGCCGTCAGCGTCACCTTGCCGGCCTTTGTCAGCGAGCGCAGCATGACGCGGTTGACACCACATTCCACCGGCAGCGTGTCGCACAGAACATGATTGTCCTTGCCCTTGGCCACGCCTCCGCGCCATTCGGCCGGGCCGGCGAGGGAGAATTTCACGAGTCTGTTGTCCAGCGGACAGCGGCGTCCCTGCTTGTCAACAACCTCTACCTCGACCAGCGCCAGGTCGTTTCCGTCAGCCTTCCAGCCTGTCGGGTTCTCAATCGGCGTGAGGCGGATGTGGTCCGGTTCGCCTGTTGTTTCCAGTGTGTATGCCGACTCCTGACGTCCGTTGCGGTCCAGTCCGATTGCCGTCAGCTTGTCAGCGTTGTGTTTTACGTTCTTGAAGATATGAAGGAACTTATATTTATGCTCGTCAGCGGCTATGCGGCGGCCGTTCTGTTCCAGTACCACACTGTCACTCGTCGATACGACATAGACCGTGGGCACGGTGAAATCGCGGTCGTAGTTCCAGTGGCCGACGATATAGGTGCGCGGTTTCAGGTCGTCAACCCAGCCGTCCCACATCACCTGATGGGCGAAGAACGCATCCTTGGGAACGCGCATCGGGTCGACCACGCCGCTCACGCGGTAGTTGTCAGCCGACCGGCCGTGCGTCTGCGTGTCGCTGAAGACAATCTTCACGCCGCCCGAATTGACTTTCGTTCCGCTTCCCGGGCGTTCCAGCCAGTAGTCATACCAGCGGCGCACGAGCTCCACGGCAAACTCGTCGTTGTTGTGGTTGTAGGCATCCGCGGGTGCATTGCGATAGAGCGGGCCGTCGCCTTCCTTGTGGAAAGGATAGCTCCACGAGTTCCAGTACCAGCGCAGAGCCTCGTCGCGGCAATACTCCATCATCCACATCGGCTTCGTGTCGCTCTTGTTCACATAGAGCATCTCGCCGCCATATTCAGCCTCCGGCCTGTCCAGCATCTCGCGGCATCCGATGGCTCGTCCGCCGTTGGGGTCATACTGGTCGCGTATGGCCTTCATCGCCACCATGTGGTCGGCCGAAATCTTTTGGTTGCCGCACTCATAGAAGATGACGCTCGGGTTGTTGCGGTTGTATATGATGGCGTCGCGCATGACTTCCTCACGCTGTTCCCAGCGCCGTCCCTCAACGTCCTTCTCCGCGTCTCCTGCCGGCATAGCCTGTATCAGACCGACGCGGTCACATGACTCCACGTCCTGTTTCCATGGTGCCACGTGCATCCAGCGGACCACATTGCCGCCGCTCTTGACCTGCAGGTCGTTGGAGTAGTCGCTGAGCCACGCCGGAACGGACATTCCCACGCCCGGCCATTCGTTGCTTGTGCGCTGGGCATATCCGTGGACCATCATCACGCGGTCGTTCAGATAGAACATTCCGTTTCTGAACTCCGTCTTGCGGAAACCGGTCGTGGTGACGACGGGGTCGTCCGTCAGGTCAGAGTTCAGAGTGCTGAGTGAAGAGGTCTGATTACCTTTTGTTGCGATGGAAGAACTGCCATTGGCTTTTTGCATATCATACTTCTTCGTTCCGTTCTCTTCACTTTGTCTTGAAGAAGCCTCTTCACTCTTCACTAATCTCGTCGTAACGTCATAAAGATAGCCGTAGCCCCAGCTCCAGAAATGGAGATTGTAGGCGCGTGACTGGGCTTTGAGTACGGCCGTGGAGTGGGGTGCGATGGTCACTTCCTCGCCCGAGAAGCTGCATACATTGCCTTTATTGTCGCGTTCGTCTACTGCAACCGAGAGACGCCGCGTCACGGGACTGTCCGTCTCGTTCCTCACCTCGCTCTCGACACAGATGGTCGCCGCCCGTCCGGCGATGTCGAAGTCCTTGGCATAGACATAGACACCGGTCGTCTTGAGATTGCTGTACAGTGGCAGAGTCTGATAGACATTGTCTGTAATGTGCAGCCATACGTTTTTCGGCAGACCGCCGTAGTTGGCGTTGAAATTGTTGTTGTTCCACTGGAATGTTGAATTCGTCGCGCGCTCATGATAGTTCCAGTCGTTGTCCGTACGCACCTCGATAGAGTTTTTCCCTTTCTTCAGATAAGGTGTGATGTCAAATCCGAAGGCCATCACTCCGTTTTCGTGGAGCCCGACCACCTGGCCGTTGACGGTCACTTCGGCTGCCTGGCGCGCGCCTTCAAACTCAATGAACACGCGCTTGCCCTCCGCACCGCGTGGCAGGGAGAACGTCTTCCTGTACCATATAACGGAGTCGCTCAGCTCCTTGATGCCCACCTTGTAGGCCTCGTTCTCATTCCAAGCGTGCGGCAGCGTCACCGTCTGCTTCTGCCGGTCAATTCTCCAGCCGGAGTTGAAGTTGTAGGTCTCGCGTGCCTGTATGCCGGCAGAGCCGGCGAGGGCTGCCGCGAGCATAAGATTCCTAAAGTTAATTCCCATATTCCTATGATTATTTTTGTTTGTTTCGTATCGCAAAGATAGTGCAAACCGAACGCAATCAAGCTCGCTTGAGATTGCTGAAGTGCAGCCTATCTTCTGCAAAGATACTCTTAAATAATCACAGAAATATGGGAATTTCGTCCGAATATCAGGACAATCGTCCGTTTTTACGGTTTTCCGGTGGCTTTTCTGCCGCCGTCCGTCCAGATTCCTATCGTTTCAGCAGTTTCTTGGTGAACGTGCCTTCGCCTGACTCAACCTTCAGCATGTAGACGCCTTTGGGCAGATGGCCGAGGCCGTAAATCTCCAATGGGGCCGTGTAGCCAATCTCACGGTCGATGCCGAACACCTGTGCTCCGGCCATTGTGTAGATGCCGATGTGTACGTTCTGAGCCTTCTTCATGTTGAAGTTGAGAACGATGCGGTCGGTCATCACACCTCCGGCGAGGCTCACCCAGTCGTTCTGAGTGTCGCCGCTGACACCCTGTATGCCGCTCGGGTCGACACAGTGGACGAGGATGGTGTCGTTGCGCGTCTGCTTGTCGACAACGTTGGAACCGCTCTTGATGACCAGTTTATAGGTTCCGAGCATTTTCGGCGTGCCCTCAATCTTGATGCTCTTTGTCGCGATGTTCCGTGTGAACGTAAATCCGTCAATCGCGATGGAGCCGGTCTTCTTTGTCCCGTCGGGGGCTTCGGAGCTGAGGAGTGACGGCGCCGTGCAGTTGTTCCAGACAAATTCAATCGGTTTGATGGATTCGCCGAGACCAACCGTCTGTTCGAAAGCGCCTTCACCTGTCAGTGTGTATGTCGTTGCATAGAGGCTCGGGAGATAGTAGCCGAGGTGGGGAGGCTGGTTGTAGGCCGTGTTCTGCCAAGCCACGCCCATGCGATAGACATGATCGTGCATCAGTGTTGGCACGCGGAACGATGACTCCACGTTTGTCGTGAAGATGTTCAGGGCCGCGCCGGTGCTGCCGTCCCAAAGGATGAGTTCCTCGCGCCAGTCGCCGATGATGTCGGCAAGGAGATTGGGAGTCTTCTTCGTGCTGTTGCATGTCGACGAGTTTGCTATGTCGTAGAAGTTCTTTCCGCTCTTGGGATAGATGCGGGAAGTCCCGTTTCCGTTCCACTTGTCCATCAGGTTTCCGTCCAGGATTTCGTCCATGAGGTCACCGTCCCAGTAGGCGCGGAAGTTCACCGACGTGCTCTTGGTGCTTACGACTTTGCCTGTTGTGGCACTGCGAATCTGTCGGTCGCTTGCCGAGCAGAATTCGAATCCGGGATTTGTCGCGTCGATGTCGGCGGACAGACCGCGTCCGTTGTCGTCGTTGCTTGTCGCGCTGTAGATGATTTCGCCCGTAGCGGCGTCATGGATGTCCCATCCGTAATGCGGCCCTTCCTCATGGACGTCAAACACCTCCAGGCCCGGGCGGGTGGGGATGAGGTCGCTCACGTGGATGGCGTCGCCGTGGCCGAAGCCGACGGCATAGAGGAGATGGCCGTCGTTGTTGACTGCTGCCGAGCCGAAGAGGATTTCGTCACATCCGTCACCGTCGACGTCCGCCACGGAGATGTTGTGGTTGCCGTTGGCGTACATGGTCTTGCTGCCGCTTCCTCCCCGTGCGTTCGTTATGTGGGTTTTCGACGTCATGTTCCAGTCGGCGTCATAGTGTTCGACCTTTGTTCCCGACACGGAGGCGTGGAGCCATTTCGTCTTCAGTTCGCTGCCGTCGAAGTCGACAGCCCACAGATAGGCGCGCGTATAGTAGCCGCGGACCATGACGGCACTTGCGTTCTTGTCCGCTCCGTCGAGATGGGCCACGCAGGCCAGATAGCGTTCACAGCGGTTTCCGTAGTTGTCGCCCCAGAAGTTCTTGTCCGAGGGATGGGCACCCACCTTATTGAATGACCCTGCGCGGTTGGGATTATACCATATCGTGTGTACGGCCTTTCCCGTCTCTCCGTTGAAGACCGTGAGATATTCCGGACCGCTGAGGACGTGGCCGCTTCCGTTATAGTAAGTGCTGGCGTTGTTGTGGCCCTTGATGGCCTCGTCCGTCGCGGCCTGATTGACATACGCGCCCTGTCCGTCGATGGAGCCGGGGGCCGTCTTGCAGATCAGCTCCGCCTTTCCGTCGCCGTCAAAGTCGTAGACGAGGAACTGGGTGTAGTGGGCTCCGGCGCGGATGTTCTTTCCGAGGTCTATGCGCCAGAGTTTCGTTCCGTCGAGCTTGTAGCAGTCGAGAAGCACGTTGCCCGTCCACTCGTCGGAACCGGAGTCGGCGTGACCGTTGTCCTGAGAGTTGCTCGGGTCCCATTTGAGGATAATCTCATATTCGCCGTCGCCGTCGACATCGCCCACGCTACAGTCGTTCGGCGTATAGCTGTAGGTGTATCCCTTGATGTTCTTTGCGTCGGCCGGTTTGTCCAGAGGCAGCTGCTTGTAGATGTCGTCGAAGACCATCGCTTCGTCAGACGTCTCGACAACCTCACCGTTGACCTTGGTGACAATCTGATATTTCTTTCCGGCAGCTCCTGTCGTATGCACGAAGTTTGTCTTGTCGCTGATGCCGCTCTTGACCGTCACGCCGTCGCAGAGAACGTCGAAGGTCGTGTTGGCAGGGTCTGTGCCCAAGAAGCGCCAGCTGATGAACCGTCCCGTACCGGATGTTGTCGGCACGGAAACGACGCCGCGCGTGAGCTTCTCCATCTGGCCCGCGGACGTGTTTTGGGCTTCAGCCCCACCAATCCCCGCCATGAGCAGGGCTAATGCGTAAAGTTTTCTCTTCATAATTATGGTATGATCGGTTTTTAGTAAATAGCGTTTCCTGAAAGCGTGGGCGCGCTGATTAATTTCAATCTGAACGTCTGTGAAATATGCCCACAGGCTTTTTAATCTTTGCAAACTTAATAATAAATATTCAGATGGTTATCCATTATGTCAGAAAATGGTGTCTTTTTGGCAAAACTTACGGTTCGGCGGTTTCGCCTTCCGATTGCCCTGGCGATAGCCTTATGCGTTTGTCATGGTGTCTTTTATGCCGAATTATATGGTTGTATATGTCGGATTCAGATGTTGTTCATGCGGATTCTTCAACTGTTAAAAACTCGGAATTAAGCGGACAAATGCCTTCAAATCCTTGAAGAATTCAGAAATGAAAATCATTTGGCCGCAAATTTGCGAGTTTTGTGCGTGCATCTTTTATCGCCTG
>USFX01000100.1 GCA_900553965.1 uncultured Prevotella sp. | reverse complement strand
ATATGAAAATCATTGCTTTGGATAATAATGGATGACTAACCACCCCTAACCCCTCCTTCGAAAGGAGGGGACTAAGATTACCACACTTAAAGACATCCATGCGAGTTCTGCAACGCCCTCTCCCTACAATTTGGATAGATTATCATGGTTCTGCAACACCCTCTTTTTCATCTGCCGGATTTCCGGCGTTGAGGCTTCCGTTACACTTCTGCCTGATTTCGCCCTTGTGGCTTCCGGATTGTAACCGCACGAAAACGAAATGCTTTCGGATTGATATTTTTGCGCCGAAAGTAGGTAAAAATGTCACCCGCGGCGCGCTGGTTTATTTCAAAACGTTGTATCTTTGCATCGAGATTATTACAAAAAGAAAATAAAACAGGTAAAAGATTGGCAATATGACACAGACCATCCGCTTCACCAAGATGCACGGGGCAGGCAATGACTACATCTACGTAGACACCTCTTTATATACAGTCCCCGACCCGTCGGCCGCCGCCAGGACATGGAGCGACCGTCACACGGGCATCGGAAGTGACGGTCTGGTGCTCATCGGCAGGTCAACGATACCCGAGGCCGACTATACCATGCGCATCTTCAACGCCGACGGTTCTGAGGCCATGATGTGCGGAAACGCCTCCCGCTGCATCGGCAAGTACCTCCATGACCGCGGTCTGACCGACCGGACGGAGATCCGTCTGCTGACACTTTCGGGCGTCAGGACGCTGCGTCTCCATCTTGACGGGGCCGGCATAACGGAGCGCGTGACCGTCGACATGGGAACTCCGGTGCTGTCGTGTCCGGCCCAGATAGCCACGGCCGACGGCAGGATGACCGACGGAAGCGTTGAGGCAGGCGGCCGGACGATGAGCGGGACGTTCATCTCGATGGGCAATCCCCATTTTGTCATATTCACGGATGACATCGGCGCCGTGGACGTTGAACGTCTCGGAGCAGCCTTGGAACGCCATCCGCTGTTCCCCGAACGCTGTAACATCGAGTTTGCGGAGATGCTCGACGACGGCCGCATCCGCACCCGGGTATGGGAACGGGGCAGCGGCGTCACCATGGCATGCGGCACAGGAGCCTGTGCGACGGCCGTAGCCGCAGCACTGACGCACCGTGCCGGACGCCGGACAGCGGTCGTGATGGACGGCGGAGAGCTGGAAATTGAGTGGAACGAGGCCGACGGGCATGTCTACAAGACAGGACCGGCGGCCTTTGTCTTTGACGGAGAGATAGCCCTCCCGTAAAGGAGAGGTAAGAGTGGAGAAGTAAGAGTGAAGAGGTATGATATGCTTTAAGTAAGAGGTCAGAGTGATGAGTGAAGAGGTATGATTACCTTGATAAACGTTCATTACGGTTCTTTCCATCGCCTTCCAAGCCTCCATAACCTCCATTTCTCCCATAAAGAAAGAACAAACTTCAAGCAACAACATAGAAAAGAAACACCAGAAAGAATTATGGCATTAGTAAACGACCATTTCCTCAAGCTGCCGGACAACTATCTGTTCGCAGACATCGCCAAGAAGGTGAACGCCTTCAAGGTCTCCCACCCGCAGGCCAGGGTCATCAGCCTCGGTATCGGTGACGTCACACGCCCGCTCTGTCCCGCCGTGACGGAGGCCATGCACAAGGCCGTTGACGAGATGGCGGTCAAATCGACGTTCCGCGGCTACGGTCCGGAACAGGGCTACCAGTTCCTGCGCGAGGCCATCGTCAAGAACGACTTCCTGCCCCGCGGCGTCCATCTCGACACCAGTGAGATCTTCATCAACGACGGAGCGAAGAGCGACACGGGAAATATTCAGGAGCTCGTGCGCTGGGACAACAGCATCGGCGTGACCGACCCGATCTATCCCGTCTATATCGACTCGAACGTGATGATAGGCCGTGCCGGTGTGGTGGAGAACGGACGGTGGAGCAACGTGATATATATGCCATGCACGGAGGAGAACGATTTCGTCCCGCAGATTCCCGACCGCCGCGTCGACATCATCTATCTCTGCTATCCCAACAACCCGACGGGAACGGTGATTACGAAGGACGAGCTCCGCAAGTGGGTCAACTACGCCATCCACAACGACGCCATCATCTTCTATGATGCCGCCTACGAGGCTTACATACAGAACCCCGACATTCCCCATTCCATCTACGAGATACGCGGGGCGCGCAAGGTGGCCGTCGAGTTCCACAGCTATTCCAAGACGGCCGGCTTCACCGGAGTGCGCTGCGGCTATACCGTCGTGCCGAAGGAGCTCACCGCCGGAACGCTGGACGGCAGCCGCCGCATACCGCTCAACCCGCTCTGGAACCGCCGCCAGTGCACGAAGTTCAACGGAACGAGCTATATCAGCCAGCGCGCGGCCGAGGCGACATACAGTCCCGAGGGCCGGGAGCAGGTGCGCGCGACCATCGGCTACTATATGACCAACGCCGCCCTTATGCGTGAGACGCTCCTGAAGCTGGGCCTGAAGGTCTACGGCGGCGAGGACGCTCCGTATATCTGGATCAAGACTCCCGACGGCGAGGACAGCTGGCAGTTCTTTGACAGTCTTCTGCGCGGAGCCAACGTTGTCTGCACGCCGGGCGTGGGCTTCGGACCGAGCGGCGAGGGATATGTCCGGCTGACGGCCTTCGGAGAGCGCGAGGACTGTGAGGAGGCTATGGACCGGCTCGCACGATGGCTTTGAGAAACGGCCGCATGACGTGCTGAAAGCGCCACATCACAAACACAAAATAAAATCACGCTAAGGTCCGGCGGAGGTATCATCATGGCCGCCGGACTTTACACAACGACAGGAATAACCCAAAAATAGGATCAGCAATGACAAATTTAAGATTTCAGGTAGTAGCGGAGGCGTTCAGGAAGAAGCCTCTCGACGTGAAAGTACCGGCCGAGCGCCCCTACGAGTACTTCGGAAAGAATGTCTTCAACCGCGAGAAGATGTACAAGTATCTGCCCAAGGATGTCTATGAAAAGCTCGTCGACGTCATCGACAACGGAACGCGTCTCGACCGCTCCATCGCCGACGCCGTGGCAGCAGGCATCAAGCAGTGGGCAGTGGAGAACGGTGTGACACACTACACCCACTGGTTCCAGCCCCTCACCGAGGGCACGGCCGAGAAGCACGACTCCTTCATCGAGCACGACTACAAGGGCGGCATGGTCGAGGAATTCAGCGGAAAGCTCCTCGTCCAGCAGGAACCTGACGCCTCGTCGTTCCCCAACGGCGGCATACGCAACACCTTCGAGGCCCGCGGCTACTCCGCATGGGACCCCACGTCGCCCGTCTTCATCATCGACGACACGCTCTGCATACCGACAATCTTCATCTCCTATACGGGCGAGGCTCTTGACTATAAGGCTCCGCTGCTGCGCACGCTCCACGCCGTCAACGTAGCCGCGACCGATGTCTGCCACTATTTCTATCCCGACGTGAAGAAGGTTCAGAGCAATCTCGGATGGGAACAGGAATATTTCCTCGTCGACGAGGGACTCTATTCGGCCCGTCCCGACCTCATGCTCACGGGCCGCACGCTCATGGGACACGACTCGGCGAAGAACCAGCAGATGGACGACCACTACTTCGGAACCATCCCCGACCGCGTTCAGGCGTTCATGAAAGACCTTGAGATAAAGGCTCTGGAGCTGGCCATCCCCTGCAAGACACGCCACAACGAGGTCGCTCCCAACCAGTTTGAGCTGGCCCCGATCTTCGAGGAGACCAACCTCGCCGTCGACCACAACATGCTCCTGATGTCGCTCATGAAGCGCGTGGCCCGCAAGCACGGTTTCCGCGTGCTGCTCCACGAGAAGCCCTTCGCCGGCATCAACGGCTCGGGCAAGCACAACAACTGGAGCCTTTCGACCGACACGGGCGTGCTGCTCCACGGTCCGGGCAAGACGCCGGTGGACAACCTGCGCTTCGTCGTCTTCATCGTAGAGACGCTGATGGGTGTCTACCGCCACAACGGACTCCTGAAGGCGAGCATCATGAGCGCCACCAACGCCCACCGTCTGGGCGCCAACGAGGCTCCGCCCGCAATCATATCCTCCTTCCTCGGCAAGCAGCTCACGGAGCTTCTCGACCACATCGAGAAGTCGGACAAGGACGAGCTGTTCAACATCGTGGGCAAGCAGAGCATGAAGCTCGAAATCCCCGAAATCCCCGAGCTGCTCATCGACAACACCGACCGCAACCGCACCAGCCCCTTCGCCTTCACCGGCAACCGCTTTGAGTTCCGCGCCGTGGGCTCTGAGGCCAACTGTGCGTCGGCCATGATAGCCCTCAACTCGGCCGTGGCCGAGGTCCTCGTCAGCTTCAAGGAGCGTGTCGACGCCCTCATCGCGAAGGGCGAGGACAAGACCAGCGCTATCATCGACGTCATCCGCGAGGACATCAAGATCTGCCGCCCCGTCCGCTTCGACGGCAACGGCTACAGCGACGAGTGGAAAGAGGAGGCAGCGCGCCGCGGTCTTGACTGCGAGGCAAGCGTGCCGCGCATCTTCGACGCTTATTTGAAGCCGGAAAGTGTGGAGATGTTCAAGAGAACTGGTGTGTTTACCGATGTTGAACTCGAGGCACGCAACGAGGTGAAGTGGGAGATGTATACAAAGAAACTTCAGATTGAGGCTCGTGTGCTCGGCGATTTGGCAATCAACCATATAATTCCTGTGGCAACACGCTATCAGTCGCTGTTGCTCGACAATGTGATGAAAATCAAGTCGATATTCGACGGCGACGATTCAGGATTGGCTGAGCAGGAGAAGGAAACCATCAGGAAGATTGCAAAACACATGTATGTAATCAAAGACGAGGTGACAAAGATGGTGAATGCACGCAAGGATGCCAACAAGGTGGAGAACGAGCGCGAGAAGGCTATCCTCTACCATGACACGGTGAAGCCGTGTATGGACGTGGTGCGCTACCATATCGACAAGCTCGAACTGATGGTTGACAACGAGATGTGGCCTTTGCCAAAATATAGAGAACTTTTGTTTATTCGCTAAAAGTCTGAATGGAACAAATTAAGCATGAATGTGGTGTGGCAATGGTAAGGCTTCTGAAGCCTCTTCGCCACTACTACGAAAAATATGGTGCATACACTTACGGGCTCAACAAGCTCTATCTGTTGATGGAGAAGCAGCACAACCGCGGTCAGGAGGCCGCGGGTGTGGGCTGTGTCAAACTCAATGTGGAGCCCGGAAGTGAATACATCAATCGTGAGCGTGCCCTTGGTTCTGGTGCAATCCAGGAGATTTTCGACAAGGTGAACCGTGAGATTGATGCGGCTATGCACTGTGAGGAGTCGATTGAGAATGTCCCGTATATAGGTGAGCTATATATGGGGCATTTACGTTACAGCACGACGGGTAAGTCGGGGATGAGCTATGTGCATCCGTTCTTGCGCCGCAACAATTGGCGCTCGCGCAACTTGCTGTTGTGCGGCAACTTCAATATGACCAACGTTGACCAGATTTTCAACACGGTGGTGAGCCAGGGACAGCATCCGCGCATATATTCCGACACGTTTATAATCCTTGAGCAACTCGGCCATGCGCTCGACATGGAGCACGACAGATTGTATCGTGAATATCGCGACAAGGCTGCCGACGGAAACGGGCTTGCGCGCCTGATTGAGGACAATATCAATGTGGACAACATCCTTCGCGACCAGGCGCGTCTGTGGGACGGAGGTTTCGTGATTTGCGGTATGACGGGTTCTGGCGATATGTTTGCCTTGCGCGACAGCAAGGGCATACGTCCGGCTTTCTATTATCACGACGATGAGATTGTGGTGGTGGCTTCGGAGCGTCCGGTGATTCAGACGGTGCTGAATGTTGGGGTCGACGATGTGAAGGAACTGACGCCGGGTTCGGCTTTGATTGTGGGCAAGAACGGCGGTATTTCTGTCGACGACATTCTCGGAGAGGGTGAGAACCGGAGGTGCTCGTTTGAACGGATCTATTTCTCGCGCGGTAGCGACAAGGATATCTATAAAGAGCGCAAGGCATTGGGCGAAAACGTGGTGCCCGACCTGCTTGAGGCGGTGGGGCACGACCTCGACAATACGGTATTTTCGTTTATTCCCAACACTGCCGAGGTGGCGTTCTACGGCATGATGGAGGGCTTGGAGGCTCGCCTCGCAAAGCAGAAGGCTGAAGCCATAAAGGCGCTCGATGCGTCGGCTGCCGACTACGACCGGCGGTTGGCTGAAATTCTTAACAAGCGTCTGCGTCAGGAGAAGGTGGCGATAAAGGATATTAAACTGCGCACGTTTATTGCCGAGGGTGCTTCGCGCAACGACCTCGCGGCACACGTCTATGATGTGACTTACGGTGTGGTGCGCGAAACGGACAATCTGGTGGTTATCGACGACAGCATTGTGCGCGGCACTACGTTGAAGCAGTCAATTATTCGTATGCTCGACCGTCTGAACCCGAAAAAGATTGTCGTGGTGTCGTCGTCGCCGCAGGTGCGCTATCCCGACTGCTATGGCATCGACATGTCGCGTATGGGCGAGTTCATCGCTTTCAAAGCGGCAATTGAGCTGCTGAAAGACAGGGGGATGCAGAGTGTAATCGACGAGACTTATGCCGAATGTCTGCGACAGCTGGAATTGCCTATGGATGAGATGGAGAATGCGGTGAAACGCATCTATGCGCCGTTTACCGACCGCGAGATTTCTCGAAAAATGGCGGAGATGCTCACTCCTGCCGGGACTCGCGCCGAGGTGGAGATTGTCTATCAGTCAATCGACGGTCTGCACCGAGCCATCACGTCGTGTCCGGGCGACTGGTATTTCTCTGGCGACTATCCTACTCCGGGTGGAAATCGCCTTGTCGACCAAGCTTTTGTAAACTATTACGAGGGTAACGCCGACAAGCGTTGATATAATAAATCTTGAATTGATGCGTTAAAGTCATTGGGAGCATACGCTCTCAATGACTTTTATTTACATAATGGATATGAATAAAATAGGACTTATATTGGGAGGCGTGGCTGTGGCTGTGAATGCTGCTGCCGAACTTCCGCAACTGACTTATCCTGTGGCTGAGCGTCAGGATGTGGTCGATGATTATTTCGGCACGAAGGTGGCCGATCCATACCGGTGGCTTGAAAACGACACATCGGCGCAGACGGCTGCCTGGGTGGCTGCCCAGCGCGAACTGACCGACAAGTATCTCGAGGCGTTGCCTTATCGCAAACAGATTGCCGGCGAGCTGCGCAATTTGCTTGATATGGAGCAGATTGGCGCTCCGACAAAGAAAAAAGGCAAGTATTATTATTTCTACAACAGCGGATTGCAGAATCAGTCGGTGCTCTATGTGGCTGACAAGCCGGGTGAGCGCGGACGGGTGTTGCTCGACCCCAACACGCTTTCTTCGGAGGGCACGGTGGCGCTGCTTGGTATCGAGTTTTCGGAAGACGGAAAGTATATGCTTTATGCCGTCTCGCGCAACGGCTCTGACTGGGAGGAGATCTTCGTGCGCGACCTTGCTACGGGTAAGGACTTGCCCGACCATATCAAATGGGTGAAAGCCTCGATTACGTCGTGGTATAAAGACGGTTTCTTCTATAGCGCATACGATGCTCCTGCCGACGGCAAGGAGTATTCTAACGCAAACGAGAATCAGAAAGTATACTATCATAAACTTGGCACGGAACAGAGCGACGACCAGCTCGTGTTCAGTGATGAGCGCTATCCGCAACGTTTCTTCATGGCTCAGCCCGACGAGGATTCCGATTTGCTGTTTCTCTATGTCGAGGCGGCTGGAAACGGACAGGGACTTTATGTGAAAAGCCTGAAGAAGCAGGATGCTGAATTTACCTGCATCAACGACCAGTTTGATTACAGTTGCGGCGTTGTGGGCGTGGTGAAAAACAAGATATACATGATGACCAATCTTGGCGCGCCGAAGGGTCGCCTGGTGGTTGCCGATGTGAAAAATCCGGGCTCGGCAAATTGGAAAACGGTGCTTCCCGAAACTTCCGATGTGCTGTCGAGCGTGCAGATTGTCAACGGCAAGCTTGTGGCTGTCTACGACAAAGATGCGTCAAACCATGCTTATGTCTACAACCTCGACGGCAAGTTGCTCCATGAGGTGGCGTTGCCGGCGGTGGGAACGGTGTCGTTCAATGGCTCGGCAAAGAGCAAGGATGTCTATTACACATTCTCTTCATTTGTCTATCCGCCGACGGTCTACAGTTATGATATTGACAAGAATGTATCGACGGTCTACAGCCAGCCGAAGGTGAATTTCAAACCGGAGGACTATGTGACCGAACAGGTGTTTTTCTCAAGCAAGGACGGAACGAAGGTGCCGATGACGCTCACTTACAAGAAGGGGCTGAAGCGCGACGGCAGCAATCCTTTGTGGATTTATGGCTACGGCGGCTTCAACATCACGCTGTATCCGTCTTACAAGGCGCGCCGCATGTTTATGCTTGAAAACGGGTTTGTCTATGCACAGGTCAACTTGCGTGGCGGAAACGAATATGGCGAGGATTGGCATGTGGCTGGCACGAAGATGCAGAAGCAGAATGTGTTTGACGACTTTATCGCCGCTGCCGAATGGTGTGTCGACAATGGCTACACAAGCAAGGACCGCATCGTGGCAGAGGGCGGCTCTAACGGCGGACTCCTTGTCGGTGCGTGTGTCAACCAGCGTCCCGACCTGTATCGCGTGGCGTTCCCAATGGTGGGCGTGATGGACATGTTGCGCTATCACAAGTTTACAATCGGTTGGAACTGGGCGCACGACTACGGCACAAGTGCCGACAGCAAGGAGATGTTTGAATATCTGAAGGCTTACTCGCCGTTGCACAACATCAAGAACGACGGGACGCGCTATCCGGCGATTATGGTGACTACTGCCGACCACGACGACCGTGTGGTGCCGGCTCACTCGTTTAAATATGCCGCTATGCTTCAGGCAAGCGACACGGGCGACCAGCCCAAGCTGATACGGATTGAGAGCAATGCGGGGCACGGTGGCGGTATGCCTACGGAGAAGGTGATTGCTGAATATGCCGATGTCTATGCGTTTGCAATGCATATTCTTGGACTTAAACCTGTGGTTGAGGAATAAGTGATGAAGAAACAAATACTGACAATGGGACTGGCGGTTATGGCTTCTGTGGCTTCGGCTGCCAGTCCTGCTTTTACGACGGCGGCGGAGCGGGTCGACTCGCTGATGCGCTGCCTTTTCCACGATGGCGAGCCGGGGGCGGCTGTCGTGGTGGCGAAAAACGATGATGTGATTGTCGACTGCGGATATGGCGTGGCCGACATTGTTACGGGCAATCGGATTGACGGCAACACGATGTTTAACATTGCGTCGATTTCAAAGCAGTTTACGGTGGCTGGCGTGTTGTCGCTTGCCGACCGCGGGTTGTTGCGTGTCGACAATGCGGTGGCTGATTTCTTGCCTTATGAAAGTGGCCAGTGGTGTAAAATCCGGCTGTCGCATCTGATGAGCCATTCGTCGGGGGTGATTGACGCGCGTCCGCGCACCGACCGCCAATGGATGCTCCATGCCACCGATAAGGAGAGCGTGGCTTATATGGACACGTTGCGGCAGTTCCGCTTTGAGCCTGGTGAGGCTTACGAATACATCAACCCTACGTTTCAAGTGCTTGAATGCGTGATTGAAAAGGTGTCGGGACTGGCGTTCGACGACTATCAGCAGCGTTATGTCTTTGACCGTGCCGGTCTGCGCCACACCACTTATTTCGAGCCGCAGAAACGGATTCCGCAGATGGCGCATGCCTATCAGACTGGGACTGGCGGTGGTGAGCAGGATTTCGCCGGCAAGGAGGTGTATCTGGGACGCACTGTCGTTGAGGGGTCGCCGTGGAAGGAGTGCGACTATGGCGAGGAGACGTTTTTCGCCACCAAAGCCGATGGCGGGATATACTCGTCAACCCATGAGATGCTGCAGTGGATGCGGGCGTTGGAGCGGGGCGAGGTGATAAGCAAGGAGGCTTTGGCTCTGGCTTATGCTCCCCACACGCTGGTGAGCGGCAGCCGG
>USFX01000099.1 GCA_900553965.1 uncultured Prevotella sp. | reverse complement strand
ACGGCTACGGTGGAATATGGGGCGGCAAGCTGGCCAGCTTCCACCACAACTTGATTGCCCATGTCACCAACCGTGGCCCGCGATTCAACGGCGCACGCTACGGATGGACGGGCTATACCGACAACTACGACTACGCCACATACCGGTGGGAGAACCCCGTACAGGCAGAGAACGTCGACTTCCGCAACTGCGTGATGTACAACTGCCAAGGCTCGTGTTACGGCGGACCCGGCGGCGGACAGATAAACATAGTCAACAACTACTTCAAAGCCGGACCACGCGACAAGAGCAATCAGGAACGCATCACACTCATCACCGTATCAACCACCGGCAACTCACGAAAGGATCATCCGGAATACTACGGCATGACGAGCCGATACTACATAGCCGGCAATACAACCGAGACCGTCACGGGAACAACAAAGAAGAACCGCGACTGGGACGGCGTGAAATATGACAAGGGCGTATTTACCATCAACAGCGAAACATACTCAAAAGACCCGAATAACTTCTACGGCACAGGCGTGGCACATGTGAAGAACGACAGCGGCGAGCCGTGCGTGCGAATAAAGATGGACGAGCCGGCCCCCGCTGGCCACATCACCACCCATACGGCCGAAAAGGCGTTCGACAAAGTGCTGGCTTTCTGCGGTGCGTCACTCTACCGCGACGACGTTGACGCACGCTACATGACCGAAGCACGCGAGGGCAAGGCCACATATAAAGGTTCGATTACAGGAAAATGGGGACTCATCGACCTCGTTTCCGATATCAATGGCTATACCGAGAAGACATTCCCAACGGGAAAACGCCCCGACAACTTCGACACCGACGGCGACGGAATGTCCGATGCGTGGGAAAAGGCGAACGGTCTCAATCCTGCCGACGCCTCGGACGCCAACAAGACAACGCTCGACCCGAAAGGCGGCTACACCAATATCGAAGTCTACTGCAACAGCCTCGTGCAGGACATCATGACGGGTGGCAACGCCGACGCCATAACGACGCCAAAGGAATATTACCCGCGCTACGTCCGTGAAGATGGAACCGTGAGCGATGCCATCGGCAGCGCGATATAATACATATATAATAAGGTGCGCCGCATCTTATGAGCATATATATAATAAGGTGCACCACACATACAACATCACAACAAGGCAAATATATTAAAACAGATATATGAAAAGACAGATACTCACACTATCACTTGCAGCCATGGCTGTAGCGGCCACGGCACAGACATCGTCAAAGGCGCCGGCTTTCCCCGGAGCCGAAGGCCACGGACGCTACGTAACGGGCGGCCGCGGCGGTAAAATCGTCCACGTGACCAACCTCAACGACAGCGGCACCGGCTCGTTCCGCGAGGCCGTGAAAGGCAACTCAAAGAAGATTGTCGTCTTCGACGTTGCCGGTGTCATCGCCCTCAAGTCCGACCTGAAGATAGGCAACAACACCACAGTCATGGGACAGACGGCACCCTACCCCGGCATCACGCTGCGCTACTACACCGTGCAGCCGGGCGGCAACAACATCATCCGCTTCATCCGCTCGCGCCGCGGACAGGAGAGAGACATCAACGACGGTGCCGACGCCATCTGGCGACGGAACTATACGGGCATCATGCTTGACCACTGCTCGTTCAGCTGGAGTATTGACGAGGTGGCATCGTTCTACGACAACAACAACTTCACGATGCAGTGGTGCACCATCGCAGAAAGTCTCTCAAACCCAGGACACAGCAAGGGCGCCCACGGCTACGGCGGAATCTGGGGCGGCAAGCTCGCCAGTTTCCACCACAACATGATAGCCAGCGTGACCAACCGCGGCCCGCGCTTCAACGGCGCACGCTACGGATGGACGGGCTACACCAGCAACTACGACTACAACACGTATAAGTGGGAGAATCCCGCACAGGCCGAGAACGTAGATCTCCGTAACTGCGTCATGTTCAACTGCCCCGGCACATGCTACGGCGGACCCGGTGGCGGTCAGATAAACATCGTCAACAACTACTACAAGCCCGGTCCCGGCACTCCGACCGACAAGAAGGGCTACCGCATCGCCGGTGTCGGCGTGCGCACACAGTCGTATGTGAACCGTTATCCTGATTATGCGCCGGCTCTCCATCTCTGGGGAAAATACTATGTGACGGGCAACTACAACACGAAGTACACCAATGTCAACAACGACAACTGGACGTACGGTGTCATCAATCAGGTTGACGTCAACGACTGCGACGGCACGTTCACGGCCAAGACCAAGGACACCATCAAGCTGGCGTCGCCCATGCCGTTCGTCGCCACCACGACCCACAGCGCGGCCGACGCCTATGAGCGCGTGCTGGCCTACGCCGGAGCAAGTCTGAGCCGTGACACGTTCGACGAGCTCATGGTCAGCGACACACGTGATGGCAAGGCTACATACACCGGATCGGGACTGAGCAAGGGCTTCATCAACTCTCAGGACGACAACAAGCCCGCCGGTGCTCCGGCCGACTGGAGTGCATGGCCGACGCTTGTGAGCACCGACGCTCCTGTCGACACTGACGGAGACGGTATGCCAGACGCTTGGGAGACGGCCAACGGTCTTAACCCCGACGACGCTTCCGACGGACCGCAGAAGGCTGCCAACGGCTATACCAATCTTGAGAACTATCTCAACAGCCTCGTGGCCGACATCACCGAAGCCCAGAACGCCGGAGGAACAGTCGAGGGCGACATCGAGTACGCCGATGTTGTCAACGGCTATGAGATATCTCCAGTGACATCCACGGACGACAACTGGAATTTCGACGGCGGCTTCAGCATCACGGCCAAGGGCAAGAATTATTCGACAGGAAAGGAATGCGGCATCCAGGGTATCAAATATTCGAGAAACTTCGATTATACCGTCAACATCCCTGACGGCATCTCCATCACCGGCGGCACGTTCACGGGCTACTGTAACGGTGCCGGCCAGACGGCTTATCTGGCCAAGTTCGGCGGTGATACATACGGTGCAACGGACTACACTTTCAACGGCACCGACGCCTCGGAAGCCAAGACCCACAGTGTGACACTGTCGAAGCCGGTCACCGGTTCGCTCCTCGTCCGTTTTGGCGGCGACAATCAGGTCGTGATGAATATGACGCTGTCAGCAGGATCTTCTTCCGGTATTGAGGAAATCTATGCGCCCTCAACGCTCTCCGGAGCTGACACACGCATCTACACTCTCGACGGACGCCTCGTCACGGGAGATGTCCGCTCACTCTCCAAGGGTGTCTATATCATCAACAAGAAGAAGGTTGTTATAAGATGAAACGGCTGGGAAAATAGTTTCTCAACGTCCTGTAAACCGGGTCACGCGGCAGCATCTGTCTGCCACGTGGCCCGTTTTTTCGGGGCATCTCACTTGTTTGAGTGATACGGAGGTCGGGTGATACCGCAGACATTGCTCTCTTGTAAACATTGCTGCGCAAAAAACGGTGACAAATGAAAATCTCGTTTTAGAGTGGCAGAAAGGTACTGGAAGCGTGACGGAGATAATCCGGTTCTGCCGTAAGGGCCTCCCGAGGTTGCGGCGGGGGCCTTACGGCATTGCAACAACGGCCCCGTTGCACGACGAAAGCAGCCCCGCCAGAACCCTGGGAGGCCCTTACGGCAGAGCAAATCATGACATTTTGGCCGGAAAAAGCGGCTTCTCGGCGTTCTGATATTGCACAGATTTCTTAAATACGGTATAATCGTTTGAACGCCAGTTGTTTATGCTTGCACGCGCAAAACTTCATTATTTGCGTCCAACGATGAAATATTTTCGAAAGTGCCCGCTTCTGATGCCGTTTAGATGGCATTTTTAACACTTCCTGTCAAGTGTTTTCTGACAGCTATCTTTCAATGAAAAGACACAAAGGTTTTATAAGTACGGCTGTTCGGAAGATAAAGAATGGACTTGTAGATACGTCACACCGTGGCGTCTGCGATGCAAAAATGTGAACTCATGCTGTAGCGGATTTGCAATCATGACTGGTACTCGTGATTGCAAATCCGAACAGCATGTCATTTAAAGTATTAAGTATGTTGCAACAATTAGTTTATAGTTTGAACACAGAGCCACGGAGCCACTGAGGACAATATAACTTTGTGTCTCCGTGGCTCTGTATTCAAAAAAACTCATTATAAAGTAATAATGAAGACTTACTTAACAATAACTATTCTCCCTCCTCCCTCCACGCTCCTCCTCGAACCACCTCAACCCGCAAATAAAAAAGAGGCTCCCCTGCGTCCGCCGTCGTGGCGGGGCAGGGGAGCCTCAATCTATTCAGAGGTTATTGGCTTTTGCAGTGTTGATTATCTGTTGAGCTTTGTCGTTGTCTTGCTGCCGTTCTCCAGCGTCTGGACGCGGATGACGGTGCCACGGTAGGAGTCGTTGACACGGATGCCCTGCAGATTGAAGTATTCAGTCTTGATGGCGTTGGTGCCTTCGGCGTTGACCGTGCTGATGGCAGAACCGATGGTGGCGATGGTAGCTTCGCTCAGACCGCCCATCTCGTTGGCAGCGCGTACGGACCATGTGGCCGTAGCGTCGTCAGCGGTGTAGGAAGGTTCTGTCGTGAAGGCAACGACCTTGCCGTTCTTGCAGACTGCCCAAAGGAGAACATAGTTGCTCTCGGCCCATGTCAGCGCCGTTCCGTCGATGGAGACATTGGCGGGAGCCTGTGCCTGCTCTGTGTAGAGAGTGGGCTGCCAGTCGCCGAACATGTTGGTCATGTCAGCTGCCTCGGCTGCCTCTTCTGCTGAGAGCACGGGGTTGTTGGGATGATTGTCAGAGAAAGTCTTCTTGCGGCTGCTCAGGTCGATGACTGTTCCTGTCTTGGTTGTCGAGTTGTATTCTGCAAAGCGTTTTGGCCAGCCGTCTCCCATTTCGTTCCAGCCGATGGCTGACGGCTGAACTTCCATGCGTGTGTCGATGTAGAGAGCACTTGGAGTGCCGTTACCCCACGGGCGGCCGAGGGTGTAGTTGCCGTCGATGTCGTCAGCCTCACCTTTGATGACGCAGTCTTTGAAGACATAACCGTATTTGTTTGACTGAGAGGGTACGGCAAGATAACCACCCTTTTCGCACATTACGAGATCTACGGCGTTGTAGTAGGCGTCACCCTTACCGCAGAGGAAGTCGGTACGTCCGCGGAGACGTCCGCCCTCGAAGTAGTAGAGACCGCTCTCCTTGTTGGAAACCCAAGTGTCCTGATAGCCGTGGAGACACACGTTCTTGTAGATGGTCTTTGTTCCCTTGTCTTGGACGGCGATGTCGCGTCCGTTCTTGTCTCCCAGACCGGTTTTGATGGTAATGTCTTGGAAGTAGATGCCAGATACGGAACCCTGTATCTGGAGAACGTCGCTCTTGCCGATACCCTCGTAGACGCTCTTGGTTCCGAATTTGTCGGTAAATTTGTCTTCTGTTATTGAATTCGTCACGATAGCTCCGTCTCTGCTCTCACCGATGATGGAGATGTTTGACGAATTGATGTTTGTTATCGGGCTGGGATATGTCTTGCCATTGTCGCAGTTGATGGTGGCTGTCTTGCTCTGCGGGAGCTTGTATGTGCCGTCCATTACGAAGATGCGGAAGCGTTTGCTCTTGTCCTCGCGGCTGTCGGCGGCGGCGATGGCAGCCTCCATTGTGCCGTCGGTCGGAACGACGAAGTCATAGAGAGCCTTGGTCACAACAGGCTTCAGCATGGTGCGGAAGTTTATTGTGATGGCCTGCTCGGTGGCGATGTCGCTAAGGTTGGTCACGGCTCCTGCCGGGAGGGTGAACGTATAGTCGGTGTCGTAGTTGAGATTCTTGTATGCGAATGTCATTGTCTTGCCGAATACGACGGGTTCGAGTTTCTGCTCGCCCAGTGTTGCCGTGGCACCCTCTGCTGCCTTGATGCGCTTGTCGAATGTGAGGACAATCTTGCCGGAAGCAGATGCGTTGCTGGCTCCTTCTGTCGGAACTGTATTTACCAAAGCGGGTGCTGTCGGGTCGTAGGGCTGCTTTGCGCTGCCGATGATGAAGACATTGGCTATGGCGTTACCGTCGTTGGACGATGGAGTTCCTTCAATGGGTGATGTCTTGTCTGCAATCCAGCGGATGTAGAGCTTTTCTGCGTTGTTGGCTGTTGCCGGCATGTCAAATTCAGCGGGGATCCAGTTCTTTGCACCTTCGAGGGTGATTGAGCCGATATTCTCCCAGGCTGTGCCGTCAAGTGAATACTCAACATCGTATGTCGTGTATGAGTTGTAGTTGTAGGCCATCTCAAATGCAACCTTGATGTTCTCAAAGGCGCCGGCGTTGACCATGGTCTGCCAATAGTAGTGACCGATATCGCCGTTGGATGTTCCGGTCTTCCAGTTGACAGCGGCAGGACGGCCCTCATAGCCTCCTGCTGCCTCCTGACTCTTGTCGAGCCATCCGGAAGACTCGCCGGTCTCCTCGTTGACGAGGTTGAAGGTGGCTGCGTCGTTGTCTGCTGCGGCAAAGTCGGCCTTACGGCCGTTGTTGCCCGGACGCCAGAAGTCCCAGCCGGCGATGAAGTCAATGGCGGAATAGTTGGCTGTGACGGTCTTGTCTTCGGTCATGTTGAACGTAATCTCAGAGCTTGAGGTTCCGTCGCTCCAGTTGGTGAAGGTCAGAATCTTGTTGCTGGATGCTGTCAGGGTGACGGTAGTTCCTTCTTCATACATGTTCTTGCCGTCAACAACGGTGGGGGCTGGTGTGGGCTGAACCATGTAGAGGTTGGCTCCGCCCTCGACGCTGTATGTCAGCTCGTATGTCTTGACGGCCTGGAAGTGGGCAGTAAGCTCGGCGTTGCCGTTCATGATATATGTGAACTTGGCGTCCTCGCTGACCACGTTGCCTTCTGTGTCGGTCCAGTTCAGGAAGTGATAGCCGAAGTTCTGGGTAGCGGTGAGCTGTACCTCTGAGCCTTCGTCATATTCGTCAGCCTTAGGATAGACGCTCACGGTTCCTGCCTCTTCGGGATCGGCCTTTGTTGTGAGTGTATATTTCTCTATTTCGGCCACGGTTCCGTTGACTAAACCTTCGATGCGTACATCACTGAAACCGCCTTCTTTCGTTGTTCCTACACCGACGGTGGCATAGAGATGGAAACCGTCGGCCGATGTCAGCATCTGCTGTTGCTCTTCGGTGAGGGTGATGACAAACTGGTTGGTGTAGTTTGCTGAGCTTCCGAACTTGTCTTCAGACTGTGTCTTGTTGTTTCTTGGAGCAGTGAAGTTGCCGAGGTCAACGGTTGTTCCGTCGTCAAGTTTGGCCGTAACGGTCACTCCATTCTCTGCGTCGGTACCGAAGCGCTGTATGTATGAGCTGACCTTTGTGGGTGTGAATGTGAGTCCCATAGCCGGTTTAACGCTCCATTCCACTGCGTTGGTGCTTTCAGAGGGTCTGATCTTCAGGAAGGTGACGGCGTTTCCGTTCTCGTCAACGGCTTGTCCTGTTCCTGTACCTTTGACCTGCATGTCGCCGAGGTTCACGGACACGATGCTGAATGCTCCTGTGGGCAGGAGGGTGCTCGTAGTCTCGTATGACGATTCGTTGTTGAAGTCCCAGATGATCTTGGCCGGTTCGTCGGTGTATGTCTTTCCGCCGGGCGTGCTTACTACGGGCAGCGTGACTTTCACCGTACGATAGTAAGAACCGTCGCCGATGACGATATCGATGGTCTCGGCCGTGCCGCCGATGGTGTAGTTGATGGTTGTGCCCTGAGTGTAGTCGCTTTGGCCGTCGATGGTCGTTGTGGTGATGGCGCCATAAGCCTCAAGCGCAATCGTGGCGCCCTTGCACGACGGAACGGTCAGCTTTGTGCCGGCGTTCATCTGTGCCCAGTCAGTCCAGTTGGCGTTGGCGATCTTACCGCCGTTGTTGGTGTCGAAGTCGAGCTTCACGTCAATGACCTGTCCGTTGACCGTGGCCTGTGTTACCCACACGCCGGTCACGTTCTGATAGCCAACGATGGGTGCGCCGCTCTTCTGCTGGAAGTCGAACGTGAGCGTCACGGCGTCGGTGCGGTCAGCGAGCGACACGGTGTTGGCGGTGAAGACGGGCGACAGTTCAAGGTCTTTCTCCAGCTTGATGGTCTGGCCGGGAGCATACGTGTCCGTGCCGTCGGTCCATGCCGTGAGGGTCTTGCCCTCGGCGTAGAGCGTGAAGTTCTTCGGCAGGGTGTAGTCCGTGCCCATGTCGGCCTTGATGCCTGCGGGCAGTGTGCCCACGGCCTCGGCGCTGCCCATCGTGTAGCTCACTGTTGCTTGTGAGGGAGCTTCATTTACGGCTTCAACCGAGAGATACGGAGTGTAGCTGCTGGTGGTGATGGTCAGCGTGGTGGCCTCGCCGCGGTAGTAGCCGAAGGTGGCGTGGGCGTCGTCCTTGCTGTTCTTCCAACATCCGGTCTTCTCCGTTGCGAAGGCGGCGACCTCATTGCCGGCGGCGTCGGTCACCTTGACGGTGTGGCCGGCATAGTCGCAGTTGCCCACGCCTATCTTCACCATGCCGTCAACGGGAACGACGAGCTTGGCGCCGCCCCATCCGTGGTCGTTGTGATACTTACCGCTGATGACGGCATTGGCTGTGGGGTCTGTAGCCTCCACACGCGTTGCCGTTCCGTCGTCGGCGATGACGAAACCGAACTCGACGTTGGACTTGTTGGCGAACTCATCGTCGGTGAGAAGCCACTGTCCCGTAAGGTCGAGCTTGATGTCCTTAAATGCCGCGCTTGCCGGAATCATGCCGGCCAGACAGAGCAAGAGCAGGACCAATCGAAGGATTCTTCCTTTTGTCATAATTTGTTTGATTTGGTTTTGTTAGTGAATTAATAGTAAATAGTAGAATTCTTTCTGTATCATAAAAGCGGTACTTTTCGTAACCCGTAGATGATGTGCTGCAAAGTTACGGATAAAGTATTAGTTGATGGTGTCTTTTTTGTTGTTTAAGTAGTAAAAGCAGAAGTGGTTGCGGTGACTTCGTCGGTATCTTCTGAAAATACAGGTCTGAAGTCGTCCGCAACCACTCCGGTCGCTTTATCTGTTTATCATCATCTTGCTTATGCGGCGTCCGTTGTCGAGCGTGGTCACGCGGATGACGGTGCCCTTTGCCGACGGCGGGACACGCACGCCCTGAAGATTATAGTATTCCGTACGCACGGGTTTGCCGGCGTCACTGACGTTGCTGATGGCCGTCACACCGTTTTCGATGGCTTCAACCACGGTGCCGTCTTCACGGACATAGCGCGGATAGTATTCCTTAGGTGTGGATATGGCGTCGGTGTTGCCGCCCGTCACGATGTCCTGCACGAGACTGTTGCAGTAGACCTCGATGTTCGAATACCATCCTTTCGGGTCTATCGTTGTCTTCGCTGCGTCGGAAGCGTCGTTGGGATTGAGCCCGTTGGCGCGCTCCCAGTCGTCTGGTATGCCGTCATTGTCGGAGTCGAAGCCCGCGGGACGTGAGCCTGTTCCGAAGTTTTCTTCAGTATAGCCGTTGACGTCGGAAACGAGGTCTATGAGTCCCCATTTGCCCGTCACGGAGCCTTTGTATGTGGCCTTGCCGCTGCGGGCCTCCGTCATGTAGCGTGCGTCGATGTCGTCGCGATGGAGTGAGGCGCCGCAGTAGGCCAGCACCTTTTCGAAGGCGTTCTCAGCCGTGTGGGTGGTGACGTCGCCGGTGGGTGCGGGCTCGTCCATCTTTATCTTCACGCACGACTTACCGCTCGTGGTGATGTGGGGCACGTTGTCGCCGTACATGTTGTTCGGGTCTTCCGAGTATGTCTCTCCGTTGACGGTGTAGACGCCCTTGTCATAGCTCACGCCGGCCCAGTCGCGGTTCTTCTTCTTTGTACCTGAACTTGTCTCGGTGGTGTTGCCCGAGATGTAGTAGCGGCTGGTCATGCCGTAGTATTCGGGATGCTTGCTGTCGGAGTTGCCGCTTGTGGATACGGTGACGAGGGTGATGCGCTCCTGGTTGCCGTTGCCGGAGTTGCCGGCCTTGTAGTAGTTGTTGACGATGTTTATCTG
>USFX01000098.1 GCA_900553965.1 uncultured Prevotella sp. | reverse complement strand
GCTTCGCACCGTGTCGCGGATGTGTGTCAACGAGTGCATTATAATCGCGTCAAGATACTTCGGATAGTTCACACACTGACGCGCAAGTTCCTCAGCATCATCAACTGTGACCATGCGGATGGAGGCCTGTCTGTAGCGACCTGCGTCGTCGATGGTCGAATTACGGAGTCTGAATGTTATTTTGGACAACATCACAATTAATCTGCAAGTTCAAGCTGTCAATAAATGCAGGTAAACAATATTTATTGGCCGCGTCGACAACAATCTTAACTTCATCATCTGAAAGTTCCAACACTCCATCACTACGATATATCTTCATGGCGAGGGAATGGGCTCTAATACCACACACATTCATATATATGACATTTGCAAAATCTTCGCGAATATCCACATAACTTGTTTTTTCGTGCTTAATGTCCCTAAATATCGGGAATTCTTTAAAATTTATACTACTCATATTGACCTGTGTTAAAGTTATATTCCAATCCTTTATATGTTTTTACAGCCTCTCCTATACGAAAAGAAAGGCCATCCTCACTAAGGTCTACGCGTCCTTTGCTTGTCAACATTGTGAAACAGTTAGGTGTAAGCTCTAATATATTACAGTCCTGACTCTTATTATAAAAAACGATACTTCTTTGCATAGGATTAATCTTTATGCTCAAAGTATTGCTGTCTATAGACATTGTTGCATAACGTGTCAACGTGTCACCATCTGTTTCGAACTTCACCTTGAATAGATCTGTTCTTTCATCAGAACTTGGCAAATCCTGGTATTCATCATCGACGCCAACCGGACCTATCATCTTTATATATCCATATTCTGCACTAATAATAATCTTATTTCCACGGAGGTTGTCCTCTGAATAGAATTTACCTGTTATTGATGCATTCTTTGACACGATTGAGCCATCTTGAAGTATCTTAAAATTGTCATTCGCAGTAACCAATCCTTCCAATATCAAATCATCGGCAGTCAGTTTGAGTTTAGAACCGTCGGCTGAAGCCATCAGTGTCAAAGAAGCCGTTTCGATTGTATTGCCCTCCTCGTCGAGATAGCTCGCAAATAGCTTCAAGCCACCTTCACCATCTTTGACATATTGCACGAAGTTGGACTGTACATAGCCCTTGATATTGTCTTGAGAATCTGTCACGGATTTCTGGAGTGTCGAGATTGTGCTGTCAATGGTCGTCATGCGGACGTTGTAATCCTCCTTCAGCCCGATGAGTCCGGAAACAAGACCTTGCCAGTCCGTAGCTTTCGCAATCAGGTTTTGTATATCGTCGATACTCTGATCACCGCAGATTATCGATGCTATCCTGTCCTGCATCTGTATCTGTTTGGATATAATATTGGTGGTATATCTCTGTTGCGGGCGCCAGTCATTGATATTGAATTTATCGTCCTGGGCACGTCCGAGGATACACACAAGCGTATCATTGTCATAAAGCAGCTCCTCATCTTTCGTTTGTATTATCGGCCACGTGGCATTAACCCATATATCACCTGTTTTATACGGTGGTTGTGGAAGCCCCACGAAACACCTTATATGAGTATTGGCAATGTCGTTAATCAGCTCCGTGCGACAAGCATAGAAATAGGCCCAACTGTCAGTAAATTCCTTGCCGTTAATCTCAGTATCACCGGGTGTAGCTAACAACGACGGTAGCTCCAACAGACCGTCAACATCTATGTGACCAGCCCAAGCATCGCCGCCGTTCAGATAACTCGTCAGGGCATCAAATGCAGAGTCGTATTTCTCTGTGCTCACGCCCGTCGAACGCCCGTCGGCATCAAGTCCCGCAGTCTTCTCTGTGCCATATCGCTCGTACCACAGATTTGTCAATTCCCGACCAAGCCGCTGCTTTTCCGGTGCCGTCAGCACGTTGTCATCGCCCATAGCTTTTATAGCGCTCACCGCCGTCGCCGCCTCTTTACGGGCCGCGGTGGCATCCTGACGAGCCTGAGCCGCAAGTTCCAGAGCATAAAGCACATCGCTGTCTGTTATCTCCTCCCAGTAGAACGCCCCGCTGTCCTCATCCTGTACGAATCTGTAGGCATGACCGGATGTCTTATCCGTTTTGCTCCGGTTATAATATATATCACCCACATGCTCGCTACGCTCAGCGTCGTCAGTCCACAGCGTATATGGCTCGTTCGCCAATGTCGGTGTCTCATCGCCGAACCACAGCACTATCTGTTGATCGCTCTGAGCTTTGGCCGCCTCGATGTTCTTCTCAAGCCCCTTCAGTGTCTCACCGAGAGACTTGCCGTCGACTGTCGAACCTGCCGTCATATCTATATCGCCCACGATGTGGTTCTTGCCCCGGGCAAAGTATGTCTTCAAGTGTCCGGCCAAGTCATAGTCGTTGATACCCCAGTACTGCGCTTTATAAGGAGCCTTGTCCGCCAAGAAAGGGTCTATCGATTGATAAGCCGAGATTACTTCAGCCCCTTGGCGTGCCTCGTCGGCGGCTGCGATGGTATTGCCATTGCCGTCGATCAATTCATGGTTACCTAATAGGACAATACTGTCACCTACCGCCGGAGCATCAGTCGACGACGCATCGCAGTCGCTTGCCGAGAGGTCTATGGACAGATACTCTTTGCCGTCGTCAAGCACAACGTTCGCTGCCGAGACACCGGTCACGGCACGCCAATAATATCGCACCTCACCTGTATTATTCTCTAACGATACCGGCTGACAAAAAGCCTGATCACCAGCTTGCCACATCTGACGCAACTTGCGCGGCGTGCCTCCGGAAGTCTCATCCTCCGCCAACATGTAACAACGCCAACCGCCGGCTATAATCTCCACTGCATCCACTCGGAAGTCTGCAGGAGACACTATCAACAAACCGCCAACAGACTTCGCGCGTTCGATTTCAAGTTCAAATACGGTCAGCTTACCCGTCACGGTGAGATTCTTGGTACTGATAGCACCGCTGTTATTAATGGAAGATGACGTAATAGCGCCATCTTCTGCAAACCCGAATCCTTTGCCGATGAGTATGCCCTTGACGAAGGTAATAATCCCATTAACGACATCATTACCATCTTTACGTAGGAAATAACCGAGATATGAAAACAAAGCAAGGAAAGCTCCTCCTATACGGGTAGCCGTATTGGCATGCTCGCGAGTTTCGTCACGTATCTGCTCAAACTGTTTCTTCAGGGAGTTATCTAAATCCGATTGTGCCATAGTTATATAAATATATTGTATGAAATCACCACCTGTTGCTCCTGATGCGTGGATTGTCTCCATTGTCATCCTCGAACAATCGCGTCAGGAAGTCGGACATCAGGCCGTTGTATGCCGCGCCGAAAAAGGCGGCATTCTCCTCATTAAGTCTCCGGAGCGAATAATAATACTTCTTGAAGAACCAGTCACGTGGGCTCCTCTTGTGGCCACTCGTCAGGGCCGTCTCCTCGCCTTTGTGCGGTCCCCGGGTGATTTTCTGCCGCTTGAACCTCGGCGCGAGCATGTGGCCCTGCGCCCAGCTGCGGCCGACGGGCCGGCTGCCGTATTGTGAGGCGTTGGCTGCCCGAAAGCTGTTGCCCATGAACTGGAGGTCACCGCCATTGCCATGCTCGAAGCCGCGGCCGACACCCGCAGCAACATAGATGCCGTACATCATGAACTTATGCTCGATGGTCGTCACGGTGCCGGTGGTGACGAGTTCCTGAAGGGACGCCCGTAGCGTCCTCGTGTCAGAGATGCGGAGCATGTCTATCTTCTCCATCCAGATGTCGACCATGCACTGTGCCCATCCATTGTTGTAGGCGTCGAGCTCCTGCTGCGTGAGGCGGCGGTCGGAAATCCGACCTCCGGACTCACGGCCTTTGGCGGCAGCATAATCTGTTAAACTACTCATACCACTCCTTAGGATTGTATGTGAGGTCGACAGGCTCCTCGTTGTTGACCATGAAATACAGGCCCGTGACGCCGTTCATGGAATATCGCGGCAACTCCTTGGAATATATCTGATGTACCTGCAGATATTCGAGGCTGTCGCCGTAGGCATAGCTCTCCTTGTCGCGGATCATGCGGCTGTGAAACTGTCGGAATATACGCCGACAGAGCTTCAGCTTATTCTCTCGGTCTGTCATGTCGTCGAACTTGTAGGCCGCAAGAATGAAGACCGTGTAGGCGTTGCGATCGAAGAACCCCACGCCTCGGCTGTATGTGTTCTGAGACGTGGTGTCATCGATCATGATAAAGTTTGCCGTAGTGCGGAACTCCTGAATGATGTCGTTGATACCGTCGGGGCCGCTGCAAAAGCAAGGCAGGAACTCGTGTTCCCGTGCCAGCCGGTTATGCTCGGCAAGCAGCTTGAAATACTCGAAAGCGTCGAATTGAGTGTTACTTTCCATATTTGCGTTTGAATTCCGCTGCCTCGCGCGCCTTCTGATCGAGTTCGGTCAGAGCACGCCAGCAGTCTATGTGAAGCACAGTTTGTTCTTTGGTAACATCGCCGTCGGTCAGCGCCCGGATCTGTGTGTTCATGGCCTCCAGCATGTCATAATCGCCGGCTGTACCGGCGTCGACTCTCCGGAAGAAGTGCGGGAAAGCCCGTGACATCTCGGCCTTGACGTACGAGAACCAAAGGACCACACCAAGGGCTTCCGCCCGGCCAAGCCTGATGCGATGCGCCAGATGGCCATTGCGCCGGCGGTAGAGAATAAGGGCGAGCTTCTTCAGGAACCTGTCATCATGGCGCAGCATGTACGTCTGGTAATACTTCTCCGCATTGAGATAATCGACGAAAACGACACCATGCAGCAGGGTGTCGACCGCATGAAGACCACAGACGTCCTCCAACCGAACGCCCATGTCCTCGTATGAGTCGACAAACCCTAATTGAGCCAGAAAAGACTCAACCTGCCAGGCCTGCATGGTGAAGTAATGACGGCGACGCCACGAAGTACGGACATAGCATTTCCACCCGAAACGGTCACGTGACACGACATGCACTCCGGTAAAACGGCAGAACATGTATGTCTTGACCACCGTGTGATTGTCGAAAGAGGCAAGCAGCCACAACACATAATGCAGCTGTTCCGGCGTGAGCTCACGCCATGACCGCGGGGCCGTAAGGCTGACAGATCCGTCAACCGTTGAAAACGAAGGCTGCGCTGTCCTTAGTGTTCTGAAAAGTCTCATGATGATGAAGTTCAAAAGCGGAAGAAGAGAAATAGAGTGCGAATGTATCCCGGTCGGCCTCGATGACCTCTATGAGCCGCCGCAACGCTACGTCCACTGCGTCACGGCCGCCCGAGAACCAGAGTTCGAATATGCGTCTGATGATTACGGCAACCTCATAATACGCCTGATAACGCTCCGCATCGGTGCGGTAAGCGACGAGGATGTCGTCAACCAACGGGCTACCGATCTGTTGCCGGATGAACTCGTCGACATTCCACAGCTCACCAATCTGGAACTCCTCCCACTGTTTTGCCGTGCGATTGAGGTCCGGTCGTGAGAAGAATGTCGTGCCGTCGTAGATGCAGGATATGAAACCAGCCTGTTCCTGCCGGCCCCAGTTCTCAACGTGCCGCAACCGGTCGATGAGAACCCACTCCGCGCGACACCTTGAGGTCTGAAGCGAAGCCTCCAGCGCGTCGACGCGCTGCTTACTCGCCGGGCTCACGTTGTCATTGCTGACAACGCCGAAACCCGTCGGTGTGAGCACAATGTCGAGCTGCCGGAATACATCCAAGACAGCCATGTGGGCGATATATCTCTTGACCGCCAACATGAGCCTTCCGTTCGGATCGTTGTCCAACGCTGCCTCGCCGACGGGACCGAGTATAGCCATGCATACACGCTCCGATATATCGTTCAGTACCGGCAGGACCGCCTCATACACTCTGTCATGGCTACTCGCCATGACGGGTAAGAACTGCTCCAGTTCTTCTTTACTTATTGTTATCTTCATCAGATCCAGCGTTAGAATTAGTTACGACCTTGGAATCCCGATTCTCATCGAGCGTTGTTAGCTCTATGATGGGGACGTCGACTGTCACACGGTCGTTCCACCCGTTGAAATGAGATATGACGTGATACGGCTTGCACATGACATCGTGGAAAGCCTTTTCCAGCCGTTGCTTGAGTGTAAACAGCTCACGCTTGTCACTGCCGCTGTTGTTCATCTGGCTCTTGCCCGGAGTGGCACCGACGAGATTGGGATGCACTCCCAGAGCAAAGCAAAGCGCGTTACTGGCTTCGCTCATGTCATCAGCCCAGTCGCCACCCTCTTTGCCGCCCTCATTGAGGTTATATATACGCACCATACGGTTCTCCTTGCCATTCGGATCCATGTAGTAGCCGGACACAAGTGCCTTGCCGGCATTCTCCGGACCGGTGACAAAGTCCACGATATTACGTTTCTCCTGTTCTTTACGTTTCACGCGCGCCGCCTCGTCTGTGATACCCTCTATATCGCAGACGTTATCCCAATAGTCAGAATGTACCTCTATCTGTATGCGAGGAGCAGATGTGTTCTTGATCATGAACCGCTTGCCGATACCGATAAGGCGGTAGATATCAAACCAAGAATCGCGGAACATGGCCGCGTAATAAGGTATCGGATAGTACTGGTAGCCGGGCGTCGGCATACGGCTGAGGATGGCAAACTTTCGTTCTTTGGTAGCCGCACAACCATCTACGAGCTTTCGTTTCTCTCCTGTCTCCGGGTCCGGTTCCTGACCAAGACGCACCCGAAGATCACCGAGCGGGTCATATATGTCAAGCAAGGAAATGACCTCCACATCCTCCGGTGCCGGGCTTGGATTTCGCCAGTTGGCATAGAAGACATGTCCGATGCGTCCGGCGGCATCGGCTTTCTCAAAGCGACAGTAACAGCTCTCCTTATGCCGTACCTGAACGATACGGCTGGCATCGCGGGACAGGATGATGACAGTGACCGAGAAGAAAAAATACTTCATGTCAGTTGCCTGTTCCAGAAAAGTCTCGTGAAGAGAGTTGCGCAAGCAGAAATCGAGGATGTCCGGCTGTGTGACGTCGCGCCGTGTCTCACGGTCGACAAAACGCACACCCTGACCATAGCACGCCAAGATATTGAAAGACTGGCACTGACTCGCCACCATGTTGGAACCGATGCGCTGCATGATCTCAAACGGTAGCTGGTCGTCAGCGCCGAAAGGTATATATGTGTACTCCTTGCGGCCGTTCTGACCAGTCGTGAGGGAACGGCCGTCGGTGCTGCCCAGCTCATCGCCATCGAAGACGGAGCTTGTGTCGTCGCCGTATTCGGTACTGATATCGTTGCGGGCAGCAGCCGATGTGATGCCGCCAGGCATAACCCGATACTGTTCCCATTCTCCACGCTGTCCGGTACGTACAGCAGTATATTGCGATGTCTCTTTCATAGAAATATTGTATGTCCGTTAAAATCAAAGATGTAAATCTGCGGGACGAGACGAATCTCTCCACTGATAGGATGACGCAGACGAATGTAACCACCACGCCAGTAGTCACTATGCACGAGCCATCCGGAATAATCGTTTATGCCGCCATCGGCTGTCCATGCACGCAGGTTCACCTGCAGCCCAGTTTTGTGAGCTTCGGACAACAGATGAAGCATCTCGGTGAAGTGCATTGCTCTCTTGTTGCTCATAAGCCTCTCAGTTGAATGTCCGGTCGAAAGTGTTGTCGAAGATACGCCCCGCACGTCCCATGTTAAGCACATTGTGATTGCGCTGCGAATACTGATAAGAAAACGTAAAGCGCGGCAGTTCGTCGTATGCGTTGGAACGTTCGCTCTTGGAATCAGTGATTACCACCTCACGCCCGACGTCCGGATTGCCGTCGATGAAATTGACTATACGGACATAGTCACTGCGCAGCACTTCGTCGAACCAGTTAGCCATCGCAGTATTTAGGATACCCGTATCAGCTTTAAATGTACGTGTCTCCTCGATGTCATAATTGCGCAGTTTGCCGGAAATATAGGAAGACGAACGCTTGTAGCTCGGCGCCACCTTGTGGACACCTGTACAATAGAGCAGCTCATCACAGCCGAATGAGTTGACGAAAATGAGGATTGGAGCACAGTCCGGACATTCATGGTTGATGGTGAATTGCTGCCGCCTGTCTCCGGCGATAACCGTGTAAGACTCCGGCTCTGCTCCATCAGAAGAACGCAAGAACTTCTGCGGAGATACGTCGATGGTGGTGTACCTGTCGTTACCTCCGACGACGTCAACACTAAATGTCTCTATCTGACCATCGGCATAGAAAGCCCGGCACTCTGCCGAATCAGTGCCGATGTAATGCAGATACTCAAGACGACCGACTGCAGTTTCTTTGGAGCCCATGAGTATGCTCAGGAAATAATTACGGCAGAATGTATCAGCATCGATTCCAACGTCGGCTGAACCATATATGACAGATGCCGTCATTGTCTGAGAATCATCGGCTTGACTGACACCTATAGTAACACTGATATCAATAACAAGCCGTTGACGGGCGTAAGAGTTGAATAATCCAGACAAATCATGCAATGTAATTACTCCGTCGATTGGGTATAGGATTTCATTGAAAACAGATTCTCCATCTATTGTTATTTCCACAGGAAGATTCTCACCGGATATTGCAAATTCAACATCTGGAATGTTGCAGGAGAAGTATTTGCCGGATAGTCCTTGTAATATTGTTATCATGCCATGCGATATTTATATGGCAAAGATACCGGAGGGAACAACAAAATAAAAATACGACAACGGCCCGCCATCTTCGCAGACTGCGGGCCGGGCAGAAAAAAAATGAATGATAAAAAAAATGATATGGTTGTATCAGAAGTCACCTTCGACGATTCGCCAGATGGCCCACTTGACGCTGCCGTCGGCCAACGTCGTAAAACCGTAGCCGTGGCTCTGCATGTAGCTCACGACGGCATCCTTGGCATCATACAGGTTGGCCATAGGCGCAAGGTCGTCGATTATGTCGTATGTGCTCTTGGGCTCCTCCATGAGCGCACGGCCGGCGAATTCGCCGGGAAGATTGCGCCGGTGGGTAAAGTATGCGTCAAGAAGGTCGGTAACGAAACTGTTGTCACGATTGTCTTTGTCTGTTATATTGTTTGCCATGATTATGCGGGTTTATCGGTTATTAATGAGTGGATTCTCCGGAATTGCTTGCCGAGACGCCGGTATGCCGATACGAGGTCGATGCGCTCGTCGGCTGGGATACTGTCATCGTCGATGATGAAGTCGATGGATTCTTCCATCAGCCGGATGTTGTTCTCAAGCGCGTCTGCATAGCAGAATTCAAGGGCGGCGGCCAAGGCTTCGGGATTGATGGTTGCGCTCATGACGCACCTCCTTCCTTTAATAAATCAACAAATCGCTCACTAATATCAAACATATCTCCGGCCTCGATATCATACTCAAGAATGGTATTGACCGTATTAAAAGACAAGCGAGCCACGATATTTTCAGTATTCTTTTTGGGGAAAACATATATAAAACATCCTCTCTTTCTATAGGAGAAATGCAAATCTATATATGCTGTGCTCTTTCGGGGCGCGTCTGCATGCAGACGGGTTTTGAGCATGTTAACGAAGACTCTCAAATCACTGTCATAAACAAAGAGACTATTCTCTGCCTTGGTCAGCAGGTCTATGGTTCCTCTGAAATATTGTGGCGCATTTACTGCCACAAATAATGAAGAAAAGAAAATCATACGACACCTCCTTCCAGCCAGCCGGCCACACACATGATTGCGAATACTCCGATGAGGTAGAGGTGGGCACGCACGACGTCACGACGGGTGAAAGCGTCGCCCTCGGTACCGCACAGGGCGGTGAATGTCTCACTCCTGGCATCGAGCCATGTCTTTGATTTGTCACTGAGCGAACGGATGTTCGCAAGCACGCGGTCGAGAGCCGCGGACACATCGGGTTGGGTCATCGCCCAACCGATGGAAATTTCATGTTTTTGCATAACTGCATCGTCTTTGTTGCTACCAGTTCCGCTGGCTCGGAGATACAGAAAAACGGCTGCACATCCCGTTGCAACAAAGACGATGACTCACCCGAGGGCAGTTAT
>USFX01000097.1 GCA_900553965.1 uncultured Prevotella sp. | reverse complement strand
AACCACCCCTAACCCCTCCTTCGAAAGGAGGGGACTAAGATTACCCCACTTAAAGGCTTCCATGTGAGTTCTGCAACACCTTCACACCAGTTCCATACTTCCTGTATTATCACTCCAAACACCGGATGAGCCCCCAAAAACGTCATTTGCGGATGAATGGATTTCGCTATCACGGCCGTTCAGAAGATAATGACAAGCTGTAGCGGATTTGCAATCACGGCACACAAACCACAGAGACGCAACGGCGGGACGTCTCTAAAAATCCCATCATCCGCCTACGGCGGGCCATGATTAGAATCATGACATCACGGCTTTCCAAAAAAAATCCACTATATAAATAAGGTATTAGGAATTAATTTATTACCTTTGCAGTTTCAAAAACAAAATAACATTATCAATAATTATGGTTGAGAAGAACTGCACAGAAAATGAAGAGAAAAAGAGTTTGAGCTTCGTTGAGCAGATGGTGGAAGCCGATCTTGCCGAAGGAAAGAACGGAAGCAGGATTCAGACACGCTTCCCGCCGGAACCGAACGGCTATCTGCACATCGGACATGCCAAGGCTATCTGCATGGACTTCGGCGTGGCCGGAAACTACGGCGGTGTTTGCAATCTCCGCTTCGACGACACAAACCCCTCAAAGGAAGACACCGAATATGTTGACTCCATCCTGAACGACATCCAATGGCTCGGATTCAAGTGGGGCAATGTCTACTATGCTTCCGACTATTTCCAGCAGTTGTGGGACTTTGCCGTATGGATGATAAAGAAAGGCCTGGCCTACGTCGACGAGCAGACATCCGAGCAGATTGCCGCCCAGAAGGGCACGCCGACCACACCGGGAACAGCCAGCCCCTACCGCGACCGTCCCGTCGAGGAGAACATGGCGCTCTTCGAGAAAATGAACACGGCCGAGGCCGTCGAAGGATCCATGGTCCTGCGCGCCAAGCTCGACATGGCCAACCCGAACATGCACTTCCGTGACCCGGTCATCTACCGCATCATACACACGCCGCACCACCGCACGGGAACGAAATGGCACGCCTACCCCATGTACGACTTCGCACACGGCCAGAGCGACTATTTCGAAGGTGTCACCCACTCCATCTGCACGCTGGAGTTTGTGCCCCACCGTCCGCTCTACGACAAGTTCGTCGACCTTCTGAAAGAATATGAAGCCGAGACGGGCAAGACGGCCGACTACCGTCCGCGACAGATTGAGTTCAACCGTCTCAACCTGACATACACGGTGATGAGCAAGCGCAAGCTCCACACGCTCGTCGACGAACATCTGGTCAGCGGATGGGACGACCCCCGCATGCCCACCATCTGCGGTATGCGCCGCCGCGGCTACTCGGCCAAGAGCATCCGCAACTTCATCCGCTCCATAGGATATACGAAGTTTGACGCGCTCAACGACTATGCGCTTCTCGAAGCCGCCGTGCGCGACGACCTCAACGCACGCTCATGCCGCGTGTCGGCCGTGCTCAATCCGGTGAAGCTCATCATCACCAACTATCCCGAGGGACAGACCGAGGAGATGGAGGCCGTCAACAACCCGGAGAACGAGGCCGACGGAACCCACACCATCACGTTCAGCCGCGAACTGTGGATTGAGCGCGACGACTTCATGGAAGACGCTCCGAAGAAGTTCTTCCGCATGTCGCCGGGAAAGGAGGTGCGCCTGAAGAACGCATACATAGTGATGTGTACGGGATGCAAGAAGAACGACAAGGGCGAGATTGAGGAGATCTACGCCGAATATGACCCGCAGAGCAAGAGCGGCATGGAGGGAGCCAACCGCAAGGTCAAGGGAACGCTCCACTGGCTGAGCGCGGCCCACTGTCTGCCGGCAGAGGTCAGGCTCTACGACCGTCTGTTCAGCGTGGAGAATCCGTCAGCTGACGAAAGAGACTTCCGCGAGCTGCTCAATCCTGACTCTCTCACCGTGCTGAATAACTGCTTCGTCGAGCGCTATCTCACGGAGAAGAAGCCCGGAGACTTCCTGCAGTTCCAGCGCATAGGCTATTTCACTATGGACGCGGACTCTACACCGGAGAAGCTGGTGTTCAACCGCACCGTCGGACTGAAAGACACATGGGCTAAGATAAACAGATGAAGCAAACCGGTGACAAGTATTTCGACAGCAAGTCATTTCAAGATGTCCTGTCATCATACGAGAAGTCTGTCAGGGAAGGCCAGCCGATATTTCTGGATGTGGACGAACTGGCAGACATCGCCGATTACTATAGCTTTATAGGAAAGACGGAAAAGGCACGCGAGGTCATCGACTTCGCACTCGATATGAATCCCGGAGCTACGGCGCCTCTCGTGTTCAAGGCACGGGAGGCGATAGCCGATGAAAATATCGGGCTGGCCGAAGAGCTGGCGGAAGAAATCATCGACAAGGAAGACCCGGACTACAAATATCTCAAGGCGGAAATACTGATAGCCCAGAACCGGATTGAAGAGGCAGACAACTATCTGCGGGACTATTTCCACACCGTGGAACCGGACGAATATGAGGACTTCGTTCTCGACGTGGCCAACATCTATATGGACTATGGCGTGAACGAAAAGGCCTACGAATGGATGATGCGCACCGGAAACTGCAAGCGCGATGAGTATAAGGAGCTGATGGCAAGGGTGCTCTTCGGCATGGGAGAGTTTGACCGGGGGATCAAGATTTACAACGAGCTTATCGACAAGGACCCCTTCTCAAAGAGATATTGGGTTGCGCTGGCCAGTGCCCAGTTCATGAACGAAGACTTCGACGGTGCCGTGACGAGCAGCGAATATGCCATCGCCATCGACCCCGAAGACGCCGACGGCCTCCTGACCAAGGCCAACAGCCTCTACCGGCTGGACAGATTTGAGGAGGCTCTGGAATATTACGGGCGATACTGTGAGCAGATGCCGGAAGAAGAGTTCGGCCTGCTCTACTGCGGTATGTGCCTCACACATCTGTCACGACACGACGAAGCCATCGTGAAGCTGCGTCAAGCGCTTGACATCGCACCCGCGGACTCACCGTATATCGTTCAGATATATCAGGAGATGGCTTTCTCTTACAGTGCCATGAGACAGCCGGAAAAAGCTATGGAATGTATGGACATGACCGATGCCTACGACTGTGACCATACGGAGATGGAGGTCCTGCGCGGCCACATCCTGCTGGAGAACGGTATGTTTGAGGAAGCCGAGAAGAGGTTTCAGAAGGCCGTCATCCGCTCCGACAGCGCTCCGAACATACTTCTCAGGATAATGGTCTCGCTGTATGACAACAAATACATCGAGACTTCATACAAGATGTTCAAGCGGTTCTTTGAGCTTACGGATGAGGATTTCGATGAAGGCTATTCGTACATGGCTCTGTGTTGCTGGGATCTGAAACGGACGGACGAGTTTCTCCATTACCTGAAGATAGCAGTGAAACGCAATCCCAAAGAAGCCCAAATCGTCCTGGACCACATATTCCCTAAGAATATGGATGTAAAAGACTATTATGATTATATGTATAACAAACTTAACGACAAATAACAATGAACATACTGTACAGTCTTTTGGACAATCTCAATTACGGCACGATACTCTTCCTGATGCTCATCGAGAGCACATTCATCCCGTTTCCGTCGGAAGTGGTTGTGCCACCGGCCGCCTATAACGCCGCCGCCGGAGAACTGAACGTATTCCTCGTTGTCCTGTTCGCCACCATCGGAGCCGACCTCGGTGCGGCCATAAACTATGGACTCGCCTATTATCTCGGCCGTCCGTTCATCTACAGGTTTGCAAACAGCAGATGGGGCAAGCTCTGTCTGCTCAATCAGGAAAAAATAGAAAAGAGCGAAAAGTTCTTCACCGACCATGGCGTTACGGCAACGCTCGTGGGCCGTGTCCTCCCCGCTATAAGGCAACTTATCTCCATCCCTGCCGGACTGGCAAAAATGAACTTCGCCAAGTTCATCATCTATACGACAATCGGAGCAGGTGTATGGAACAGCATACTGGCCGCTATGGGATGGTATCTCCATTCTTTCGTCCCGAAAAACCAGCTCGATGCCAAAATCACTGAATATTCGGAATACATAAAGGCAGTAATCATCGCAGCTGTATTGCTTGCCATCGCCTACTTCATAATACGGGCGATAATAAAGAACAGCCATAAAAATGCGGCCGGCAGATAATGCCTCATCAAGGCAAAGTCTGACCGGAGGGTGAACAGATTGCTTCACTCCATTATCCATTACTCAATAAAGAAAGATATAAATCAAAACAACTATGGCAGGAAAAAACAACCATCTGGTCATAATGGCCGGCGGCGTGGGAAGCCGTTTCTGGCCGATGAGCACATCTGAGCGTCCCAAACAGTTCATCGACGTGCTCGGAGTCGGGAAATCACTGTTACAGCTGACCGCTGACAGATTCAGCGGTATATGCGAGCCGGAGAACATCTGGATTGTCACAAACCGCAACTATGTCGACATCGTCAGGGAACAGCTTCCGGACATTCCGGCCGGAAACATCCTGTGCGAGCCTTGCCGCCGCAATACGGCACCATGCATAGCGTATGTCAGCTGGAAGATTAAGTCGAAAGATCCCAAGGCCAACATCGTCGTCTCGCCGAGCGACCACATCGTCACCGACGTGGCCGAATTCAGCCGCGTCGTGACGGAGTGTCTCCGCTTCACGGGCGAGACAGACTCTATCGTCACGCTCGGCATCAAGCCGTCACGCCCCGAGACCGGCTACGGCTACATTCAGGCAGACCTGTCCACAAGCTCACTGCGCAACAAGGAGATATTCCGCGTCGACTCGTTCCGCGAGAAGCCCGACCTTGAGACAGCAGAACAATACATACAGAAGAACTACTACTTCTGGAACGCAGGCATATTTATCTGGAACGTCAGCACAATCGTCAATGCCTTCAGAGTCTACCAGCCCACAATGGCGAAGATATTCGAATCGCTCATGCCCGTCTACGGTACGGACAATGAACAGAAGGAGATTGACCGTCTGTTCCCCGAATGTGAGAATATCTCCGTCGACTATGCCATCATGGAGAAGGCCGAGGAGATTTTCGTCTGCCCGTCTGATTTCGGATGGAGCGACCTCGGCACATGGGGCTCGCTGCTCACGCAGACAAAGAAGGACCTGTACGGAAACAGCTGCATCGGCAACGACATCAATCTCTTTGAGACGCACAACTGCATGATACACACGACACAGGAGAAGAAAGTCGTCGTACAGGGACTTGACGGCTATATCGTGGCCGAGAACAACGACACCCTCCTTATCTGCAAGCTGTCAGAGGAACAGCGCATCAAGCAGTTCTCCGGTCAGGACAAGTAACACAAAAGGAACAATCACACATTATTTAGTATTAGACATAAAATATGGAAAGAAAAGTTGCATTAATCACAGGTGTCACGGGACAGGACGGTTCTTATTTGGCCGAGTTCCTCATTGAAAAAGGTTATGACGTTCACGGCATAATCCGCCGTAGCTCGGTGGACTACCGCGAGCGCATCGCACATCTTGAAGGACATCCGCAGTTCCACCTCCACTACGCTGACATGGGCGACTCCATGTCACTCGTAAAGGTCGTAGGCAAGGTTCAACCGACGGAAATCTACAACCTCGCCGCACAGAGCCATGTCCAGGTTTCATTCGACTCACCGGAGTTCACAGCCGATGTTGATGCCACCGGCGTTCTCCGCGTACTGGAAGCCGTGAGGGCAAACCATCTGGAACAGTCCTGCCGCATCTATCAGGCATCCACGTCAGAGCTCTACGGCAAGGTGGAGGAAGTTCCGCAGAACGAGAAGACACCGTTCCATCCATATTCACCATACGCCGTTGCCAAGCTCTACGGCTTTTGGATCATCAAGGAATACCGCGAGGCCTACAACATGTTCTGCTGCTCCGGTATTCTCTTCAATCACGAGTCAGAGCGCCGCGGCGAGACTTTCGTAACCCGCAAGATTACGCTCGCTGCCGCCCGCATCGCACAGGGCAAGCAGGAGAAGCTCTATCTCGGAAACCTCTCCTCGCTCCGCGACTGGGGATATGCCAAGGATTATGTCGAGTGCATGTGGCTCATCCTGCAGCACGACACGCCAGAGGACTTCGTCATCGCAACGGGCGTACAGCACTCCGTACGTGAGTTCTGCCAATATGCGTTCCGCGCCGCCGGCATCGAGATTGAGTTCAAGGGCGAAGGCATGGACGAGAAGGGATATGACAAGAAGACCGGCAAGTGCATCATCGAGGTGTCACCCGACTTCTACCGTCCCACCGACGTCGTCAACCTCTGGGGCGACCCGAGCAAGGCAAAGAAGGAACTGGGCTGGAACCCGCAGAAGACCACATTCGAGGAGCTGGTCAGCATCATGGTAAAGCACGACATGCAGAAAGTCGCAGCCGACCACGTGGCAAGCGTAATGCGCACCAACCTCGCCGAATATCTGGAGAAAGGAGTAGTGAAGTAATTTTAAGGAGTTAAAGGAGTTAGAGGAGTTATCGCTCCCTGCGGTCGCTCAGGAGTTAAAGACGAATGCTTTTGTTATAGACAAACGTTACACGGATACAAAGACTATTGTCTTTAACTCCTGAGCGACCGCAGGGAGCGATAACTCCTTTAACTCCCTTTATTTATAAAGACTTATGTTAGACAAAAACAGCAAAATCTATATCGCCGGTCACCACGGACTCGTCGGTTCGGCTATATGGAACAATCTAAAGCGGCGCGGTTACAACAATCTCGTCGGACGCAGTCACAGCGAACTGGACCTCACGGATCAGGTCGCAGTCAAACGTTTCTTTGATGAAGAGCGTCCCGACGCCGTTGTCCTCGCCGCAGCCTTTGTCGGCGGCATCATGGCCAATTTCCTATACCGCGCCGACTTCATCATGCAGAACATGATGATGCAGTGCAACGTCATCGGCAATGCCTATTCCCACGGCGTCAAGAAGCTGCTCTTCCTCGGTTCGACATGCATCTATCCCAAGGATGCGCCGCAGCCGATGAAGGAGGACGTCCTGCTCACATCGCCGCTGGAATACAGCAACGAGGAGTATGCCATCGCGAAGATTGCCGGCCTGAAGATGTGCGAGAGCTACAATCTGCAGTACGGTACGAACTATATCGCCGTCATGCCGACCAATCTCTACGGCCCCAACGACAACTTCCATCTGGAGAACAGCCATGTCATGCCGGCCATGATGCGCAAGGTCTATCTCGCCAAGCTCATCCACGACGGCGACTGGGACGCCATACGCACGGACATGAACAAGCGTCCTGTGGAAGGCGTGACGGGAGCTAACGGCAACGACGAAATTCTCGCCGTGCTCGCGAAGTATGGTATCAGCGACAATAAGGTCGTCCTTTGGGGTACCGGCACACCGCTCCGCGAATTCCTCTGGAGCGAGGACATGGCCGACGCCAGCGTCCACGTGCTGCTCAACGTCGACTTCAAGGACATCATCGGAATCGAGAAATACTCATCCGTGTTCTACGGAAAGACGACCACCGGAGCCGTTGACCGCAACAACAGCGAAGGTCGCGGCGGTGCGATCCCGTCACTTGGCGAGATTCGCAACTGCCATATCAACGTCGGCACGGGCAAGGAACTCACCATCCGCGAACTGTCCGAGCTGGTCGTCAAGACCGTCGGATTTGAGGGAGCGGTGGAGTTTGATGCCTCCAAGCCCGACGGAACACCGCGTAAGCTCATCGACGTGGAGAAGCTCCATTCGCTCGGATGGACCCACAAGGTCGAGATTGAGGACGGCGTCCAGAAACTCTTCGACTGGTATCGGGATAGTCTCCGGTAACCGTTCTTCAACAGACAAGCCATATCAAAGAAAGAAGAAAGCCTTTCCGCAGACCTCATCAATCTGCAGAAAGGCTTTCTTCTTTCTTTTTATAATGCTAATCCATCCTCAAAAGGATGTTAAACAGACAAGCGTCCGGTGACACCGCCTTATTTATTTTGCATAGAGAGCCACGATGGTCTCATACTTCTCCTGCTTGCCGCTGGTAGCCTTGGGCTCCTCGACCTTCTTGCCGTACTCGTAGATCTGTTCGAGAGACAGCTTGCCGTCCTCGAAGTCCTTGCCGATACCGCTGTCGAAGCTGGCGTAGCGCTCCTTGAGCATTGCGGGCAGCTCGCTCTCCTCGAGTATTGCAGCTGCGTTGAGCAGGGCACGAGCCATAGCGTCCATACCGCTGATGTGAGCGATGAAGATGTCCTCGGGATCGGTAGAGTTGCGGCGCAGCTTGGCGTCGAAGTTTGAACCGCCGTTGCCCAGACCACCGTTGCGGATAACCTGCATCATGGCCTGTGTCAGCTCGTAGTTGTCGATGGGGAACTGGTCTGTGTCCCAGCCGTTCTGAGCGTCGCCGCGGTTTGCGTCGATAGAACCGAGCATGCCGTTGTCAACAGCTACGGCCAGCTCGTGCTCGAAGGTGTGACCGGCCAGAGTGGCGTGGTTGACTTCGATGTTCACCTTGAAGTCATTTTCCAGTCCGTTGGCACGGAGGAAGCCGATAACGGTCTCGGTGTCGACGTCATACTGATGCTTCGTGGGCTCCATGGGCTTCGGCTCGATGAGGAACGTACCGGTGAATCCCTTTGAACGTGCGTAGTCGCGGGCTGCGGTCAGCATCTTGGCGAGGTGGTTCTTCTCACGCTGCATCTGAGTGTTGAGCAGGCTCATGTAACCCTCGCGGCCACCCCAGAACACATAGTTCTGACCACCGAGCTTAATCGTTGCGTCGATAGCGTTCTTGATCTGAACGCCGGCACGGGCAACAACGTCGAAGTCGGGGTTCGTGGCAGCACCGTTCATGTAGCGCTTGTTGCCGAAGACATTGGCTGTACCCCAGAGCAACTTGATGCCGGTCTCGGCCATCTTCTCCTGAGCATAGTCGGTGATAGCCTTCATGCGGGCCTCATACTCCTCGATGGTCGCACCCTCTTCAACGAGGTCAACATCATGGAAGCAGAAGAACTCGATACCGAGCTTCTGCATGATTTCGAATCCGGCGTCCATCTTGTCCTTTGCGCGCTGTACGGCATCTTCGGCCTTGTCCCACTCGTAGCTGCGGGTCTGACCGCCGAACTGGTCGCCGGAAGCTCCGCACAGTGTGTGCCACCATGCCATGGAGAAGCGCAGCCAGTCCTTCATTTTCTTGCCCATCACCACACGCTCGGGGTCGTAGTAGTGGAAAGCCATCACGTTCTTGCTCTCAGTTCCCTCGAAGGGGATTTTTCCTATTTGCGGAAAATACTCTTTTGCCATAATACTGTTTCTTTATATTTAAAAGGTTTATATGCTTGCTTCTTTCTTCAGCGCTTCCTTCCAGCGGGCGTATGCCTGAAGGTATTCGGCGCGGCTGGCCTCGTCCGGCTCGATGACCTGCAGCTTGTCAAGCGTGGCGAAAGCCTCGTTGTTGTCCTTGTAGATTCCGGCTCCGATGCCCGCACCCTTTGCTGCGCCGACACTGCCGTCGGTGTCATAGAGCTCTATCGTCGCACCGCTGACGCCGGCGAGCGTGTCGCGGAACAGCGGGCTGAGGAACATGTTGGCGCGTCCGGCGTGTATCTTGCGGATGTCCATGCCCATCTGCTGCATGACCTCCATGCCGTAGCAGAAGCTGAAGACGATGCCTTCCTGAGCGGCGCGTATGATGTGGGCCTTGCCGTGCTTGTTGAAGTTGATGCCGCTCACGGTGCATCCCGTCTCGCGGTTCTCCAGCACGCGCTCGGCACCATTGCCGAACGGTATCACCGTCACGCCCTCGCTGCCGATGGGCACCGACGCCGTCAGGTCGTTCATATCGGCATAGCTGATGCCCTCCGGGGCAACCGTGCGGCGCACCCATGCGTTGAGGATTCCCGTTCCGTTGATACAGAGCAGCACGCCGAGACGGGTCTGCTCCGCCGTGTGATTAACATGTGCGAAGGTGTTGACGCGGCTCTTCGGGTCGTAGTTGACATCACCCAGCACACCGTAGACCACGCCCGACGTTCCGGCCGTCGAGGCAATCTCGCCGGGATTGAACACATTGAGACTCAGCGCATTGTTCGGCTGGTCTCCGGCGCGATAGGTTATCGGCGTTCCCTCCT
>USFX01000096.1 GCA_900553965.1 uncultured Prevotella sp. | reverse complement strand
GAATTCCATTGCCATGCCGTACATGTGGGCCATCGGCAGGATGCTGATGACCTTGTCATCCGGCTTGAGTATCTTTCCGAGAACATTGATGGCGAAGTCGTAGTTGCCCCATAAGGCCCGATATGGAATCATTACACCCTTTGAGAAGCCGGTTGTTCCGCTGGTGTAGTTTATCAATGCCAGTCTCTCACCGCTTTCTTCTCTATAATAATGGACGTGCCCCTTCCTGAAATACTTGGGATATTTCTTGCCGAACATCTCGTTGAGATGCTCCCGTGCATACGTCAGACGGTCTGTCCGGGAAACAGCGAGCGAATAATCGGGTATGTTGATGATACCTTCCAGTCCCGGCATTTTTGTCGCGTCAATGATTGTCGCCACCACATCTCCTACAAACAACAGCTTGGCTTCACTGTGGTTGACGATGTTGTGAATCTGATCTGCTGTGAACTCATGAAGCACGGGGACAGCAACAGCTCCGTATGTGAGCGTTGCCAAAAATGCCACGGCCCAGTTTGCGCAGTTGCGGCCGCAGAGAGCAATCTTGTCTCCTTGCTTGACGCCGCTGCTTTCGAACATGATGTGCAGCTTCTCTATCTTCCGTGCCACGTCATGATATTGCAGGGTGGCACCCTTATAGTCTGTCAGTGCATCGCGTTCCCAGTTGTCCGTGATGCTCTTTTCAATGATAGCGTTGAAACTTGGTATTGCTCCCATAGGTCACTTAGCTGTTAATGTTGTTATAAAGATACCTCTTGATGCTCTTTTTCGGAGTCTTTGCGAACTCATCCTCGTGTATGCGTATGGCTGAAAGTTTACAGTAAGCAGGCAAAGACTCATTTATTTCCTGCCGGTTCTGCTCCATAATTTGTATGAGGTCGTCATTGGTAAATCCCATCATCCCTGCCTCGTCGTAGTCAGGATGAACCAAAGCGACGAGTTTGTTGCCGTTCTGTATGATGATGCTTTCGCTTATCATGGTCATTGAGTTGAGCTTATCTTCAATCTCTTCGGGGTAGACATTCTGTCCGTTGGCACCGAGCAACATGTTCTTTATGCGTCCCCTGATGAAAACATGACCGTCGGCGCTCATCGTGCCGAGGTCTCCGGTGTGATACCATCCTTCTTTGTCAAGAACCTTTTCTGTCTCTTCATCGTTCTTATAGTAGCCGAGCATGACGTTTGTTCCACGTGTGATAATCTCGCCGGGGATGTTCTCCGGGTCGTCACTGACGATTCTTACCTCCATGTGGTCTACCGGAGTACCGCAGCTTCCTGGCACGAAGTCAGTATGGTCGCTGTATGTTATGAGCGGTGCGCATTCCGTTGCGCCATATCCTACCGTTATCGGGAATTCGATGCTCTTCAGGAAGCTCTCAATCTCCTGATTGAGCGGAGCACCTCCGACAATGACTTCGTAGGCATTGCCTCCAAATGCCTGATAGACCTGCTCGCAGATTCTTTGCTTCACTTTCCTGCTTATCACGGGCATGTTCAGCAGTAGCCGTACCATGTTGTTCTGTATCCGGGGGAATACGTTCTTGCGTATAATCTTCTCAATGATTAGCGGAACGGATATGATTATGGCCGGCTTGACATCAGAAAACGCCTGTGCGATTACGGCCGGGGAGGGCAGACGTGTAAGGAAATAGAGGTGGCATCCGTGACAGAACGGGAAAATGAATTCCATTGCCATGCCGTACATGTGGGCCATGGGCAGGATACTTAGTGTGCTACTACCCGGTTTGATATGAGTACCGATGGTATTCATACAGATGTTCAGATTGCCCCACAGCGCACGGTACGGTAGCATTACACCCTTTGAAAATCCCGTCGTTCCGCTGGTGTAGTTGATCAGGGCGAGCTCTTCACTGCCGTCTTCATGATAGTGGACATGTTCGGCTCTGAAGGCCCTTGGATATTTCTTTCCGAAAAGCTCGTTGAGATGTTCTCTTGCAAAGGAAAGTTTCTCGGAGCGGGACTCAACAAGAGAATAGTCGGGGATATAGACGATGCCTTCCAATCCCGGCATCATGTCTGCCTTTATAGTCTTTGCAACCACGTCGCCCACAAAAAGGAGTTTGGAGTCACTGTGGTTGACGATGTTGTGTATCTGTTCAGCATTGAATTCATGTTGTATCGGGACAGCTACGGCTCCGTATGTCAGTATGGAGAAGAATGCTACAGCCCAGTGGGCGCTGTTTCTTCCGCATATCGAAATCTTGTCACCCTTTTCCACGCCGCTGTTCTCAAACATGATGTGCAGCTTCTCTATCTTTCTTGCCACATCATGATATTGCAAAGTAATGCCCTGATAGTCCGTCAGGGCGTCAAGATGCCAGTTGTCCTTAATGCTTTTTTCTATGAAGGAATTGAAACTGTTGTTCGCTTTCATTGCACAAAAATCAAAATATTGTGCAAAGATACGCCATTCTTTGCACATCCCCAAATAAAATGTGCATATTTTTATTCATACTTCATTGATTTGGCCGGATGGATGTGCGCGATAAGATAGCTCGGACCGATAAGGACGAGCACACTTATCAGCAGCGTGGCGGCGTTTATGAGCGCAATCAGGGGGAGATTCAGTTCCATCGGTGCCGTGCTGACATAATAGACCGACGGGTCGAGTCTGATGAAGCCCGTGTGTGTCTGCAGCAGTATGAGACCGATGGCTATGACGTCTCCCCAAAGCATGCCGCGGCCTATGATGAAGACAGCGAACCACAGGAATGTCCGGCGCACGCTTCCGTTGCTTGCGCCAAGTGCTTTAAGAATACCAATCATGCGTGTGCGTTCGAGAATAATGATGAGCAGTCCAGAGGTCATCGTAAAGCCGGCAACGCACATCATCAGCGCCAAAATAATCCAGACATTGATGTCGAGCAATTCGAGCCAGGAGAATATCTGAGGATAGGCTTCGTATATTGTCATCGACGTGAATGTCTCTCCATATCTGTCTGTTGTTCTGTTAATCCTGTCCGTGACGTTCATTGCGGTTTCGTCCAGACGGCCGAAATCCTTCACCAGAAGCTCTGCTCCGCTGCACTGTCCCTTGTCCCATCCGTTCAGCTTGACTGTCGTATTCAGATCCGTGAAGCACAGGTTGCGGTCAAACTGCGTCATGTTGGTCTCATAAATGCCGCTGACGGTGAACTTCCTTGCCCTCACTCCGCTGTCGGAGATGAAGTAGGCGAAGATGCGGTCGCCCGTCTTCAGTTTCAGCTTGTCTGCCACGATGCGCGAGATGAGCAGCCTGTTGCTGCTCTTGCTGTCGCTGAACTTTGGTATTTCGCCTTCCTGAAGATTTTCCCGGATGAACGTCATATCATATTCCGGACCGACGCCCTTGAAAACGATACCGAGGAAATCGGAGTCAGTCTTGAGTATGCCCTGCGTGGTGACAAACCGCTGTACGTGCCCGACGCCGTCGATGCCGTTGAGCACTCTCATCGTGCTATCTCCGATATAGATAGGTGCGGGGTCAGGACTCTGCATTGTCAGCAGGTTCTCCACCTTGATGTGGCTTCCGAAACCGATGACCTTGTCCCTTATCGTATGCTTGAACCCCAGCACGACAGCCACTGTGACAATCATCACCGCCAGTCCCGTTGCGACGCCGATTGTGGCGATGCGTATTGCCGGGCGGCTGACCTTGCCGCCGTCACCGTTTTCCCTGTATATCCTTTTCGCTAAAAATAGTGGTAGGTTCATGCTCGTGTCCTGCCTTCTTTATTCTTCCTCCTTGCGTCCGGGATAAGCCTCCAGCGCTTTCCTCAGGACCGTCAGGGCCCGTGTCAGGTCCTCCTTTTTCAGTATGTATGCGATGCGCACCTCGTTGATGCCGGCTCCCGGTGTCGTGTAGAAGCCTGCGGCGGGAGCCATCATGACCGTCTCACCCTCATAGTTGAAGTCAGACAGACACCATCGACAGAACTTCTCGGAGTCGTCCACCGGCAGCTTTGCGACGGTATAGAAGGCGCCCATCGGTATCGGTGAGTAGACGCCGGGTATGCGGTTGAGGCCGTCGATGAGGCACTTGCGGCGTTCCACATATTCATCGTAGACATCGCGGTAGTATTCCTCCGGCGCGTCGAGCGAGGCCTCGGCGACAATCTGTCCGATGAGGGGAGGGGAGAGGCGTGCCTGACAGAACTTCATGACGGCCCGTCTCACGTTCTCGTTCTTCGTAATCAGCGCGCCGATGCGTATTCCGCATTCTGAATAGCGCTTCGAGACGGAGTCAATCAGGATGACGTTCTGCTCGATGCCTTCCAGATGGCAGGCGCTGATATACGGCGAGCCGGTGTAGATATATTCGCGGTAGACCTCGTCGGAGAACAGGTAGAGGTCATATTTCTTCACCAAGTCGCGTATCTGGTTCATCTCCCGGCGTGTATAGAGATAGCCTGTCGGGTTGTTCGGGTTGCAGATCATGATGGCGCGCGTGCGTTCATTGATGAGCTCCTCAAACTTCTCGACCTTAGGCAGCGAGAATCCCTCCTCTATCGTCGTGGCGATGGTGCGTATTTTCGCGCCGGCCGAGATGGCGAACGCCATGTAGTTGGCGTATGCTGGTTCCGGAACGATTATCTCGTCGCCCGGGTTGAGACACGACATGAAAGCGAAGAGCACGGCTTCACTTCCGCCCGAAGTGATGATTATGTCGTCAGGCGTGACGTTGATGTTGAACTTCTTGTAGTATCCCACCAGCTTTTCCCGATAGCTCAGATAACCCTGCGACGGCGAATATTCCAATATATTGCGGTCGATATGCTTCAGAGCGTCGAGTCCGACCTGCGGTGTCGGCAGGTCCGGCTGTCCTATGTTGAGGTGATAAACCTTTATTCCCTTTTTCTTTGCAGCGGCTGCCAGAGGGGCGAGTTTCCTGATAGGTGACTCGGGCATCTCAAGGCCGCGGACTGATATTTCCGGCATCTTGATTGTCGATTATGGTTTTGACCTGCAAACTTACACAAAATTATCCATATTCGGGTCTTTTTGGACTAAAAAGATGACAGTTTTAACAGAAAGAAAGACAAGAAAGACGAATGAGGCCAGTCTTTCAGCATATTAATGTATGTTCGGTTCTCTTTCCCTTAAGTTTGATTAAGGTGGAGTTTCTTCAACGAATGTTCATGCCGCAATTTGTGTATGGGTGTGTTATGGCAAGCACATAGCCATGTCTCTGTTGCAACACGAGGATATGCTTGGTGTGACACGGCCGCGTGTCAGCTCTGAATAATGCTTACTTTAACAAAGGTTAATTCGTATCAGGACCTCGATTTCTGCGCTACGACGCAAAATAGCGCATTTTTGCGTAAAAATAGGATGTGCTGATAGTCAGTAGGTTACGCGTCATCGTGGAAAAACGGGGTAAGGGCCGTGAGCAACGGGGGCTTCCCGAGGTTGCAATAAGGCCGCCGTTGCACCGCAACAGGCACGCCGTTGTCCTCCGAAAGCGGCCCCGTCGTGCCCCCGGGAGGCCTCCGTTGCTCGCGGCGGCCGGAAAAATGCGCGGTCAGAATGTCGCTGTTAACAGTCGTTAACCACTCGTTTGCTCAGAAAAAAATGCTGCTTTTTCAGAATTAAGCGGACATAATAACTTTCTTTCACATGTCCTCGGAGAAATGACGGAATGGCGGCTGTATTAGTGTCCTTAACAAATTTTCAAACTCTCCATGCTCCTTTTACAATTAAATAGACTACTTTTGTGCAACGAAACAAAAAAATCCGCAGATGAACTACGAAGAGCTTGTGAATTCCAACGGAAATATTTCCGGTCAGACGGCAAAGTTGCCTTTGGGGATTTTCCGCCGGAAGATTGCTGGTGGAAAGAGCGTCAACACGGTCTTGCTGAGGGCGGAACTGGCTGACAGCATCGGATTTGCCGGCGGGCTGAACAAGGAACTTGAACGCAACGCCGGTCTTAAAGACGCCGGTCAGATTCATTTTCGCGCCGTGTCGGCCGGAGAGCTTGAGGCCGAATCCGGCAATTACCGTCCGTTCGGGCGTCTGCTGGCCGAGAATCCGGCTGTCGTGGCCCGCCCTGGCTTTGTCGGTTCAGTGGTCAGCGAACTCATGCGGATTGCGGACCACCTCCACACCGAGGGCATATATCACGTGTGTTTTGCCCCTGACAATGTCTTTGTCCGGAGCGGTGACGACAGGATTATGCTCCTTTCTCATGGCTCGTTCTACCTTAATACCGTCAATCCGGCAGTGCTTTATGATGGTTTCGAGGCGTATGTGGCTCCGGAAGTCATGAACAGCGGAACAGTGGACGGACGCTGCGATGTCTATTCAATCGGGAAGTTCCTTGAATATGTCTTCACCGTGGCCGAAATGCCATACGAATATAAGGCGGTGATAGCCAAGGCAACGCGCGAGATGCCTGAGGACAGATATGATTCGGTGGAGGCCATGAGAAAGGCGCTTGACCGCCGCCGCGCAGGAAAGACGACGTTGAGGACTCTGGGTGTGGCTGCTGTCGTTGCGGCAGCCATCGTCGGTGTCATCTTCGGACTTGTGCCTGACGAACGCCCGGTGGAGTTTGTCAAGCCAGTGGCGGCACAGGAAAATCCGGAGGACATGCTCGACAAGGGATTTGACCCGACAACAGAACTGGGAGTGGCTCCGGGCGACACGGCGTTCGGCGGCATATCGCCGGAGCAGGAGGAGCAGATGAAGGAATATGAGGCGAAATGCGAAAAGATTTTCCGGAAGATGTATGAAGCCGAAGCCGAGCGCATTCTCTCAAAGATATATAACAGCAGATATATGGGAAGCAACGAGAAGAAGTTTATGGCCGGAAGCAAGAGTGTCATGGACGAGCTCGTGAAGGCACAGGAGGATATGGCCGTGAAGACCCATCTCAGCGCTACGCGCAGCCAGCGCATTGCCTCTGAGATAATCGACGAGGTGAGCGAGAGGAAGAAAGCCGCACTCACGCAGCACGGCATACAGAAGCCCGCGGCGGAATGAACGGCGGACGGATGACAACGGAATGGAACGACACTATACAGTAATAATATATCAAAAGTAAACGATGAGAAGTAGAACAGCAGAATGGTTTGAGTGCAAGATCCGCTATGAGAAGACTCTCGAAGACGGAATGCAGAAGAAAGTGACGGAGGCATACACGGTTGATGCCCTCAGCTTCACGGAGGCTGAGCAGCGCATCATGGAAGAGATGTCGGCGTATATAAGCGGTGAGTTTGATGTGGCTGACATCAAGAAGGCCGCCTATAAGGAGATTTTCTTCAGTGACGACGATACGGCCGACCGCTGGTATAAGGCCAAGTTGCAGTTTATCACAATCGACGAGAAGAGCGGCAAGGAGAAACGCTCCAACGTCAACTATCTTGTCAATGCCGGAACACTCAACGGTGCGGTGAAGAACATCATGGACGTGATGAACGGAACGATGATTGACTATGCCATAGCATCGGTAGCCGAGACCCAGCTGATGGACGTGTTTGAGTATAAGAAGAAGGAAGCCGACGACAAGCCGGAATACGAAAAATAAGAGGCGGCATCATGGATTATGACGTAAAGGGCAATCTTCACGAGGTGCTTGCCACGCTGCCCGACACCGTGCGGCTGGTGGCTATCAGCAAGTATCATCCTGCTGACTATATCATGGAGGCCTACGCAGAGGGTCAGCGCATCTTCGGTGAGAGTCACGAGCGTGAGCTCACGGCCAAGCACGCCGGACTGCCTGACGACATCGAGTGGCATTTCATCGGTCATCTGCAGACCAACAAGGTGAAGTATATTGCGCCGTACATATCTATGATTGAGGCAGTTGACTCCATGCGTCTGCTGCGCGAGATTGACAAGCATGCCGCCCGCCATGGCCGTGTGATAGACGTGCTTCTGGAGTTGCATGTAGCCGAGGAGGACACTAAATACGGACTGACGCCCGACGAGTGCCGCCGGTTGCTGGACGACGGCGAGTGGCGCACGTTGGAACATGTGCGTATCTGCGGTCTGATGACCATGGCGTCGTATGTCGACGACGAGGAGCAGATCCGCTCTGAATTCATGGTGGCCTCACATCTGTTTGACGAGGTCAAGGCCCGCCACTTCTCCGACGCCGAATGGTTCTGCGAACGTTCCTGGGGCATGAGCCATGACTATCATATCGCACTTGAATGTGGCAGTACGATGGTGCGTGTCGGTACGAAGATATTCGGTCCGCGGGTCTATTGACACAGGCCCGGACGGCCGTCTGAAACATAAAACGGAAAACCGGAGGCGAACGAACGCTCACCTCCGGTTTTCCGTTTTTATCTCCTGTTGATGTCGTTATGTCTGCCGTTCAGGAATCAGAGGCATACCTTCTTGCCTCCTACGACGTATACTCCTTTCTTCAGGCGGCTGATGTCCGTACCGAGGCAGCGGCCGTCCAAGGAATATATCTGCTGTCTGGCGTCGTCCTGACGTTCCTTATACCGGCTTCTTCACCGCCCATGAACTTGAAGCTGACGGTCTTTGCGTCCGTGTCTTCTTTGATGTCCGTCAAAGGCTTGCCCATGAAACCTCCGTTGTAGACCCATGCCGCAGCCGGAGTGGTCCCGTCGGTCAGCGCGGTGACTCCGCCGCTGCCGGGGTAGGGGTCGCCAGCAAACTCGGCAAGATAGATTTGGTTTGTGATTTCGGTTCCGGCGTATCTGGCGACGAGGTCGGCGTTAAGCTCTTTCTCCGTTTCGGTGGAGCCTTCCTGAATCGTTCTGCCAATGAAATATTCTGGCATGAAGATTCCGTCGGCCGCAATGATGGACATGCGCGGATGACCGGCGGTGTTGTTGACGCGGCATCCGCCGACGCTGAACATGTAGTCGTCGTAATCGACGTGGTAGACCAGCATGCCATGGCCGGGCAAAGACTTGTTCCATCCTGTCTTCTGTACGTTCTCCACGATGTAGTATTCCTTGCCGCTCTCGTCCTTGTCGTTGAGTATGCGGTAGGCCTTTCCGCCGGCAGACAGCGCGGCGAGCGTCACGTCACACGGGCTTTTGAGCGTGTCGATGGTCATCCAGCCGAAACGCTCGCGCTCCCATCCGGTATATTCGGTCGGACGATAGCCGTTGTAGGTGTACTCTCCGGCGTCCATCAGGTCCCAGTAGTCGAGGTTCTGATTGATGCATCTTTCTGCAAGTGTGCCCGGTGATGGGTAGAGGTCGGGCAGTCCCATGCAGTGGGAGAACTCGTGGCAGAAGAGGCCGATGCCGTTGATGAGCAGTCCGTTGGCCTCCTGATCGGCCGGAGTGCCGTTAAGCTCGTTGTTCACACCGTAGCGGCAGAGTTTCTTTCCGTCAAATGTCATGCCGCCGGACAGCGTTCCCGACTTCGGATAGATACAGTCGGAGGAGTTCCCGGCGAAGCTCTCTGAATATCCGGCGTAGATGATATAGACAAGGTCGATGTTGCCGTCGCCGTTGCTGTCATACTGGGAGAAATCCGTGTTGGTGTCTATCGCGCTGCATGCGTCGCGGAAGAGATCGTTCATTTTCTCCGATGAAGAGCTTCCGCCGCCGTAATATTTCAGCGTGTTTGGCAGGGTGACTGGGCCGTAGACCTCGAAGTCGGGGCTGAAAAGTCCGAAACTCATGTCCGTGAAATAGCGTTTGACGCTACCGAAGTTCATTCCCATCTCCGGGTCTGTCGTCTTGTTGAACAGCTCCATGCCGTTCAGATATTTGCCGAAGACGGCTTTGGGGTCGCTCACGGTGAACTTCTCGTCGCTGAACTCGACCAGAATGACCGGAACTTTCGGGGTTCCTGTGTGGGGCAGGAGGGTTGAGTTTTCGCCTAAAGGTTCGCGGAGAGCTTTCGCTCTTTCGGCGTTCTGGCGCATGTTCTCGTTGAAGCGGACCTTTGCCTGTGCCATGATGGCTTTCTGTTCCGCTGCAGTACGGGCTCCGGTTTCGTGAGCAAGAAACACTGACGGTCTCAACATGCCGTCGTCATCCACCTCGGCCACATAGAAGTCCGTACCCTGACGGAATAGCAGTACGCCGTCGGTAGTGGTGAAATAACTGAAATCGTGATTGCCGAATGGCTTTACGGTCAGCACCGTTCCGTCGCTCTGCTTTACCTTGCAGGCCGCAGGGTGCATCTTTACGGCGTAGCTCATTGTTGCAAAGACAATGAAAAGCAATGATATTAAGTATCTCCCTAAAATCCGCAACTATCATTCAATACACGATTAAGGGTAGATTTATGAATCGTTAGTAGCAGCTTTCAGTAAAAAGCAACAGCACAACATCAATATGTAGCCAC
>USFX01000095.1 GCA_900553965.1 uncultured Prevotella sp. | reverse complement strand
GATCTGACGAAGTCGAAGCTCGGCGAATACGGCGAGACACAGACGGGATGGACCGCCGACGAGGCCAAGGGCTTCATCAAGGTGATGAGCACGCCACTGAGAGTCTACTACGGAATCCACAGCCCCTCCCAACCTCCCCAAAGGGGAGGAGAATAGCCTCCATGCCAAAAGCCCCCTATAATCCCCCAAAGGGGGATGTGGGGAATGGAATATATTAAAGATGGCAAGACGATGGAAAAATACCATTATTGCACAGCCAATCCCATGATATATGAGAGGTTGAAAGAATATGCCATACACAATAGGAAATATCCTACGCAGGCGGAAGCTGTCATTTGGGAATATCTGTGCAACGGAAAAATGGGAACCAACTTCAGACGACAGCATATCATAGGCGAGTTTATCGCTGATTTCGCCTGTCTGAAATCCAAACTTGTAATAGAGCTTGACGGCGGATATCATCAATTGCCTCAACAGAAAATAAGTGATGAAGAAAGAACCCGATGGCTTAACAGGCAAGAATTCACCGTGTTGCGATTCAGTAACGAAGAAGCTATATGCAACACTGAATATGTAATAAACAAAATAAAAGAATATGTGTAACAATATAAATCCATCATACAACGGAAACTCCAATCCCCCCCTTGGGGGGAGTAAGGGGGGCTTTAAAGTTGGAATACTCGGCGCCGCCGGCTACACCGGTGGAGAGCTTATCCGCCTGCTGATAAACCATCCGGAGGCCGAAATCGTCTTCGCCAACAGCGGGAGCAACGCGGGCAATCCCGTTGCCGACGTACACGAAGGACTCATCGGCGAGACCGACATGACGTTCACGTCGGAAATGCCGTTCGACAAGGTCGACGTTGTCTTCTTCTGCTTCGGCCACGGCAAGAGCGAGGCATTTCTCAAGGAACACAGCATACCGGAGGGCGTGAAGATAATCGACCTCGCGCAGGACTTCCGCCTCGCAGCCCCCGGCAACGACTACGTCTACGGTCTGCCGGAGATAAACAAGGACCGCATCGCAACGGCGCAGCACGTCGCCAACCCCGGATGCTTCGCCACATGCATCCAGCTCGCCCTGCTGCCGGCAGCGAAGATGAGGCTGCTGACGGAGGACGTGGCCGTCAACGCCATCACGGGAAGCACCGGCGCGGGACAGAAGCCCGCCGCAACGACGCACTTCTCGTGGCGCACGGGCAACATGAGCATATACAAGGCGTTCACCCACCAGCACGTGCCGGAGATACGCCAGAGCCTCACGCAGGTGCAGGGCACGCTCGACGCCGCCATCGACTTCATCCCCTATCGCGGCGACTTCGCCCGCGGCATCTTCGCAACCTGCGTTGTCAAAACCGCCGCGCCGGCCGAGGACATCGTGGCGGCATACAAGGAGTTCTACCGCGACGCCGCCTTCACCCACTACTCCGACCGCCCCATCGACCTGAAGCAGGTGGTGAACACCAACAAGGCGCTCATCCACTGCGACAAGTTCGGCGACAAGCTGCTCGTCACCTCGTGCATCGACAACCTCCTGAAAGGCGCCGTCGGTCAGGCCGTGCAGAACATGAACATCATGTGCGGCATAGAAGAAAAGACTGGTTTGAACCTAAAAGCATCGGCATTCTGATTATGAAACTATTCGACGTATATCCTTTATTCGACGTAAACATCGTCAAGGGCAAGGGCTGCCGCGTGTGGGACGACCACGGGCAGGAATATCTCGACCTCTACGGCGGCCATGCCGTGATAAGCATCGGCCACTGTCATCCGCATTATATAAATAAGGTGTCGGAGCAGTTGCAGAAGTTAGGCTTCTACTCCAACTCCGTGGTGAACAAGCTGCAGGCAGAACTGGCCGAGCGGCTGGGTCGCGCGAGCGGTTATGAGGACTATCAGCTGTTCCTCATCAACAGCGGCGCCGAGGCCAACGAGAACGCGCTGAAGCTGGCGTCGTTCACCAACGGCCGCACGCGCGTGCTCTCGGCAGAGAAGGCTTTCCACGGCCGCACGTCATTAGCGGTCGAGGCAACGGCCAATCCGAACATCATCGCGCCCATCAACGCCAACGGCCACGTGACCTACCTGCCGCTCAATGACCTCGCCGCATGGGAGGCCGAGCTGGCGAAAGGCGACGTCTGCGCCGTTATAATAGAGTGCATACAGGGCGTGGGCGGCATCCGTATAGTCACGGAGGAGTTCGCCAAGGGACTGCAGACGGCATGCAAGAAGCACGGCACGGTACTCATCTGCGACGAGATACAGTGCGGCTACGGCCGCTCGGGCAAGTTCTTCGCCCATCAGTGGCTCGGCATACGCCCCGACATCATCACCGTGGCCAAGGGCATCGCCAACGGTTTCCCGATGGGCGGCGTGCTCATCTCACCGGAGTTCACGCCCAAATACGGACAGCTCGGCACGACTTTCGGCGGCAACCACTTGGCCTGCGCTGCGGCTCTGGCCGTGCTCGACGTCATGGAGAGCGAGAATCTGGTGGACAACGCCCGGCAGACAGGCGACTATCTCATGGCCCGCCTCAACGACTTGAAGCAGTCGGAACCGCACATCACCGACATCCGCGGCCGCGGACTGATGATCGGCATCGAGCTTGACATCCCCCACAAGGACGTGCGTCAGCCGCTCATCTACGAGCAGCACTGCTTCACCGGATGCAGCGGCACGAACACCCTGCGCCTCCTCCCGCCGCTGTGCCTGACGAAGGCAGAGGCGGAGGAGTTTATCACACGATTGAAAAATTCTTTTAGGAGTTAAAGAAGGTTATCGGGGATGCTCTGTAACATCCCCGATAACTCCTTGTTTTAAAATAAACCTCATGAAAATATCAGTTATCGGCGCCGGCGCAATGGGCGGCGCAATGGTAAACGGATTTCTGAAGGGCGACATTTTCCGTCCGTCGGACATCACAGTGTCGAACAGGACGCAGGGTGCGCTCGACCGCTTTGCCGACAGCGGCGTGAGCCTGACGACAGACAACAGCGTGGCGGCAGCCGACGCTGACATCGTCTGCGTGGCCGTGAAGCCGTGGGTGGCGGAAAACGTGCTGCGTGAAATAAAGCCGGTGATGGACTACACCCGCCAGATGCTCGTCGTGGTTGTTGCCGGCCTGCCGTCAGCGACGATACTGGAGTGGATGAAGAAAGACGACGGCACAGTGCCGCCGCTGTTTCTCGTCATTCCCAACATCGCCATGGCGGAGCGCAGTTCGATGACATTCATCGTTCCCGTTGGCGCAAGCGATGAGCAGGCGAAGACGATAAAGGACGTGTTTGATGACGCAGGAAGCTCGATGATAACGGAGGAGCGTCTGCTCGGAGCCGGAACGACACTCGCCTCCTGCGGCATTGCCTACGCCATGCGCTATGTCCGGGCGGCCTCGGAGGGCGGCGTGCAGCTGGGCTTCCGCGCCGACGAAGCCAAGCACATCGTGCTCCAGACGGTAAAGGGTGCTGTCGACCTGCTTCTCGCCAACGGCAACCATCCTGAGGCTGAGATCGATAAGGTCACCACACCCGGCGGCCTTACCATACGCGGCCTCAACGAAATGGAGCACGCGGGATTCAGCAGTGCGGTTATCCGCGGCTTGCTCAGCGCACTAAAATAAGGAGTTAAAGGGAGTTAGCGCTCCCTTTAACTCCTTAACTCCCCCCAAAGCCCCTACATCTCCTTCGTCAGTATGCTCTCCAGCTTCTCGGCCGAGAGGCGCAGCTGGAAGTTGCCGTTGATGGCGACGGAGATGCCGCCGGTCTCTTCCGAGACGACGATGGCTATGGAGTCGCTCTCCTGCGATATGCCCATGGCGGCACGGTGGCGCAGACCGAGTTCCTTCGGAATGTCATAATTGTGGGACACGGGCAGGATACATCCCGCCGCCTTTATGCGCTTCTTCGAGATGACCATCGCACCGTCGTGAAGCGGCGAGTTCTTGAAGAAGATATTCTCGATGAGCCGCTGGTTTATGTTGGCGTCAATCATATCGCCCGTATCGGCTATGTCGTCCAGCGGCGTCGACCGTTCTATGACAATCAGCGCGCCCACCTTCCGCTTGCTCATACTCAGACAGGCCAGGACAATCTGCATGATGGTCTCCTTGTCCTTCTCTTTCGTCACGCCCTTTTCGGACGTGAAGAGGTGCATGATCATCTTGAAGCGCTGGTGCGCGCCCATGTTGTAGAGGAACTTGCGGATGTCCTCCTGAAACAGGATGATAAGACCGATGACACCCACGCTGACCAGCTTGTCCATTATCGAGCCGAGCAGCCGCATCTCCAGCACCTGCGACACGAAGAGCCACAGGACGACAAACATCATGATGCCGATGAAGACATTGAGCGACCGCGACTCCTTCATCAGACGATAGATATAGTAGAGCATCAGCGCTACGAGAAAGATGTCTATCACATCCTTTATTCCAAATTCGAAAAACATAGTCTTGTATATGTTATTGTTATATGCTAACCGCTGCACATCCTTGCAGACGCCATGCGACAACGGTTTGCGTCATCCATCACTCACACAACGGAACGGCGGCAGCCCATTCTTCATTCTTCACTTTCTTACTCTTCGTTCTTCACTTTCTTACTCCCACTCGATCGTTGATGGTGGCTTTGACGAGATGTCATAGCAGACGCGGTTGACGCCGCGCACCTTGTTGATGATCTCGTTGGAGACCTTGGCAAGGAAGTCGTAAGGCAGATGCGCCCAGTCGGCCGTCATGGCGTCGGTGCTGGTCACGGCACGCAAGGCGACGGGATTCTCGTATGTGCGCTCGTCACCCATCACGCCAACCGAACGTACGGTTGACAGCAGCACGGCACCGGCCTGCCAGATCTGGTCGTAAAGCGAAACCTCTATCTCACCGTCGGTCATCGACGCCGGTACACCTGCGGCCAGCACCTTGCGGGCCTCTTCGCCTGTGAGACGCACCTTGTAGTCGCGCAGTCCGCGGATGTAGATATCGTCGGCATCCTGCAGGACACGGACTTTTTCGCGGGTGATATCGCCAAGGATACGCACGGCAAGTCCGGGACCGGGGAAGGGATGGCGCGTGATGAGATGTTCGGGCATGCCCAGCTGACGGCCCACGCGGCGCACTTCGTCCTTGAAGAGCCACTTCAGCGGCTCGCAAAGACTGAGGTGCATCTCCTCGGGCAGTCCTCCGACGTTGTGATGGCTCTTGATGACCTTGCCCGTGATGTTGAGCGACTCAATGCGGTCGGGATAGATGGTTCCCTGTGCCAGCCACTTCGCACCCGTAATCTTGCGTGCCTCGGCGTTGAACACCTCGACGAAGTCGCGGCCTATTATCTTGCGCTTCTGCTCGGGGTCTGTCACTCCGGCAAGGTCGCTGAAGAACTTCTCGCTTGCGTCGACGCCGATGACGTTGAGTCCCAAACACTCATAGTCGTGCATGACGTCAGTGAACTCGTTCTTGCGCAGCATACCGTGGTCGACAAAGATACACGTGAGGTTCTTGCCGATGGCGCGGTTGAGCAGCACGGCAGCAACCGACGAATCGACGCCTCCGCTGAGTCCGAGTATGACACGGTCGTCACCGACCTGTGCTTTCAGCTCGGCAACGGTTGTGTCGACGAACGACGCCGCGCTCCAATCCTGCTTCGAGCCGCAGATGTCAACGACGAAATTCTTCAATAGCTGTGTGCCCTGAACGGTGTGGAACACCTCGGGGTGGAATTGAACGGCCCAGACGGGCTGTTCCTTACTTGCGTATGCCGCATACTTCACATCTGCCGTCGATGCTATGCACTCAAATCCTTCGGGTATGGCCGTGATTGTGTCGCCGTGGCTCATCCATACCTGTGAATTGTCGGTGAAGCCCTTGAAGAGCGGATTTTCCTTGCTGAACGTCTGAAGGTGGGCACGGCCGTACTCACGCGAATCTGCCTTCTCAACACGTCCACCGAGCGTATGGGAGATGAACTGCGCACCGTAGCAGATGCCAAGCACGGGCAACCGGCCGACGAACTGGCTCAGGTCAACCTTGAACGCCTCGGGGTCGTGCACTGAATAGGGCGAACCGCTCAGTATGACACCAATCACCGAGGAGTCGTCCTTCGGAAACTTGTTGTACGGAAGAATCTCGCAGAATGTGTCCAGCTCGCGGACACGGCGGCCGATGAGCTGCGTGGTCTGCGAACCGAAGTCGAGGATGATAATCTTCTGTTGCATATTCGTTTATATATTATTATTGTTTATGTCTTAATTATACTTGTTGTCCTGATTATATTTGTATGTCCTGCACAAACGCCTCTGCCTCTGCCAGCGTGTCAAGCTTACCGACGTCCATCAGCCGCAGGTCGTCCTTGACACAGCCGTGTATCACGACCCTGTCGCACACGCTGAGATAGAAATCAATGATGCCGAACTTATCGGGAAATTCGCAGAACAAAGGGAAAAGGCCCGGAGAAAAAATGTGTATGCCCGAGAAAGCATAGCGGTGGGCGGCAGCGGTGACTGCGGCAGGATAAGGGCTTCGCACCTCACCCGTGGCGACATTCGTCCAGCCGACCAGCCGCATGTCGTCATCGAAAAGCAGATAGCGGCTTGTCTTACGGTTGCTGACCAGCAGCGTTGCGGCGTCGGCAACGCCGGCGGCATAAAACGCGCTGAGGTCAACGTTGCTCAGTATGTCCACATTATGAATCAGTATCGGCGACGACACGTCAAACAGCGGCGCGGCCGCCTTTATGCCACCGCCCGTGTCGAGCAGCGCGGCCGTCTCATCGCTGACGCGTATGTCCATCCCGAAATTAGCCTTTGCCGCCAAAAAGTCTGTTATCTGCGAAGCGAAATGGTGCACATTCACGACAATTCTCTGCGCTCCGGCCGCCTTCAGCCTCATCACCGTGTGTTCCAGCAACGGCCGCCCCGCCACACTCACAAGAGCCTTTGGCATGGTGTCGGTCAGTGGTTTGAGCCGTGTCCCGAGTCCGGCTGCGAATATCATTGCCTGCATCATCTCTGTCTATCCCTGTTTATCCCCGTCAGTCTATGAATTCTAAAAATTCCGAAGATTCATCTTGTTTGCCACAAGTCTCAATCTTCGCCTCCTCTATAAGTCTGCGTCCGAACCACTCCTTATTGCTGGCTGACAGCGACATGGAGTTGATAAAGTCAAGAGCACTGTCCATTGATACTGTCACATTCATAATCGTACGAGGTTATATATTTTCTGCAAAAGTACACAAAATCAGCAAGTCTGGCAAATATATCTTTCTTTTTTCGTATTTCCATATTGTGTTGATAGAATATTGGCTAAGAAACTGTAAAGTAACGGAACAGTTAAAAGCAGGTTTCAGCGCGAAGACATTGGTTCCTTACATGCACACCATAACAGGCACGAATTGGTCAGGCCGGAAGAATTTCTTTATCCTGTCTGCCCGTTACTCGGATTTTATGTGTACATTTGCACAGTAATAAGAGTGTAGCGAAATGGTTGCATTATACTTACTTACAGGCATATCTGCACTTTGCTACGCCACTTTATGACAGGACAAAACGTGGAGCAAGAAATAGATGAGCATTATACGGAAAGAGACACGGGGAGAGATGATGCGCTTTGTGGTGGTCGGAGCATTGGCCACAGTGATACACTACGGCATTTATCTGGCACTGTTGGGACGCATGGCTGACGGCGTGGCGTACACCGCAGGATATGTCATCAGCTTTGTTTTCAACTACCTGCTATCGTCGCGTTACACTTTCCGCAGCCGGACCTCGGTCAGAAACGGAGTCGGATTCTGCGCCGCCCACGCTGTCAACTATCTAATTCACATCTCGCTGTTCCACCTTTGGATATGGATCGGAGTGCCGGAATGGCTCGTCCCCGTACCGGTCTACGCCATCGCCATACCGGTCAATTTCCTGCTTGTGAGGCTGGTGTTCAGACACTGATTTCAGTTCAGAGGCAAGAGGAACAATAAGTGAAGAGGTAAGAGTGAAAAACGAAGAGGTGTGATTACTCTTTAGTGCAGAGTTTAGAACAATAAGTGAAGAGGTATGATTGCTCTTGTTAATCAACGTAACAAGAGCAATCATACCTCTTCGCTCTTCACTCTTCACTCTTCACTCTTCACTCTTACTTCTTACCTATTAATCGTTTAGCGCTTCAAACAGCTTGTCAAGTGCCTCGTCAGCGTCGCGGCTCTCGTTGAGCAGGGTCACAAACTTGCTGCCGATGATGGCTCCGGCGGCGTTCTGCTGCGAGCTTTCCAGTGTCTGACGGTTGGAGATTCCGAAGCCGATCATGCGCGGATTGCGCAGATTCATGGCGTTGATGCGGCGGAAATATTCCTGTTTGGCCTCGTCGAAACTCTTCTGTGCGCCGGTGATGGCAGCAGAGGAAACCATGTAGATGAAGCCGTCGGTGTGGTCGTCGATGAAGCGTATGCGCTCCTCGCTCGTCTCAGGAGTGATGAGCATGATGATGCGCAGGTCGTAACGGTCGGCCACGGGTTTGACGGTCTCCATATAGTCCTTGAACGGAAGGTCCGGAATGATGGCTCCCGAAATGCCGCTCTCCACACAACTGCTGCAGAATTCCTCGATGCCGTACTGCATGATGGGGTTGAGATAGCCCATCAGTATGAGCGGGATGCCGATTTCGTCCTTTATCTCTTTCAGCTGACTGAATATCAGCCGCAGGTTCATTCCGTTGCGCAGGGCGCATGTCGCGGCGTCCTGGATGACCGGTCCGTCGGCCATGGGGTCGCTGAAAGGTATTCCCACTTCAATCATGTCGATGCCGCGGCGCTGCATTGTGCGTATGACATCGGCCGTGCCGTCAAGCGTGGGGCAGCCGGCACAGAAGTAGAGCGACAGTAGTTTGCGGTCCTTGCTCTCTGAAAACAGTTTGTTTATCTTGTTCATAATTCGATTTCTTTTAATTCTGGAGTTACGGGGGAGGTATTACTCTTTAAGCGATGCAATGAACTTCCGCAGCGCTTCGACGTCCTTCACGCCCGGCTCGGTCTCAAAACGTGAGTTGAGGTCGATGCCGGCGAGCTTTGGGTGGGTGAGTCCGGCAATTCTTTCGGCGTCGTCAGGGCCTATTCCGCCGCTGAGCAGGAATGGGAGCGGGCCGTCGTAGGCGTCAAGCACGGACCAATCGAACTGGCTGCCGCTGCCTCCGACGCACTTGCAGCGGGTGTCGAAGAGGAAGAAGTCGACGCAATCGGCATAGTCACGCCATCTCGCGATGTCTTCGGTCGAGGCCACGCTGATGGCTTTTATGAACCTGATTCCCGGCCGGATGTCCGGGTCGAGCGTGGCACGGAGGTTGCGGATCATCGTCGGGGTCTCGTTCCCGTGAAGCTGGACGAAGTCCAAGTTGTAGTTGACGGCATGGGTGATGATGGTCTGGGGCATGGCGTCGACAAAGACACCGACCCGCTTGAAGCTGCTGTCGGCACACTGGCTGTCGAGCGTTCCGCGGTCGGGGATGATGCCGGCACCGGTCGGTATCATCCTGACATGGCGCGGAGAGCCCGGCCAAAAAATCATTCCTATCCAGTCAACGCCAAGCGAGACGACATCGCGGATGTTGTCGCCGTCGCGCATTCCGCATACTTTTATGATCATAGAAGTGGATTGTTTGGTTGATGAAGCTGTGAGATAAAATCGTTGAGAGACTTGCCCGGAGCTTCCGAACGCATGAAGTTCTCGCCGATGAGGAAGCCGCGGTAGCCCGCCAGCCGCAGGTCGCGGACCGTCTCGGGGCTGGAAATGCCGCTCTCGCTGACCTTCACGACGTCTGCGGGAAGGCGCCGGGCGAGGCGGAAAGAGTTTTGGACGTCGGTCACGAACGACCCGAGATTGCGGTTGTTGATGCCGCAGAGGTCCGGTTCTAGGCCGGCATAATCGGTCTCTTCCTCGCTGTGCATCTCCAAAAGAACCTCCAACTGAAGTTCATGGGCGGTGCGGATGAGCTGTCGGCACTCCGCTTTCGTCAGGTCGGCGGCAATCAGCAGCACGGCCGAAGCGCCGCAGAGGCGCGCCTGAAACAGCTGATACTCGTCGATGACGAAGTTCTTATATAATATAGGTATGGTCACTCCGGCGTCCCGCGCCTCGCGGATGAAGCCGTCGCAACCGCCGAAAAACCTTTCGTCAGTGAGTATGCTGACGGCTGCGGCACCGTTCTGCTGATATGCCAGCGGTATCTCGGCGGCCCGGCCGTCTTCCTTTATCCATCCTTTCGACGGCGACTTGCGCTTGAATTCGGCTATGATGCCGGAGCCGGAAGCCGTCAGTGCGGCTTTCATGGAGGGGACATGGCCGCCGAGCATGCGTTCGACGCGGGCGTGGATTTCCCTTTCCGGCAG
>USFX01000094.1 GCA_900553965.1 uncultured Prevotella sp. | reverse complement strand
ATCCTCTGTGTCTCCGTGGCTCCGTGTTCAATTTATAGAATGATTGTTGTGACCTGCTATATAAAACCTCACTGCTTCTTCTGCTTTTTCTTCTTTTTCCTGATGCCGAAGAGGTCACGGAGGTCGCGGAAGTCCTTTTTCATGATGAGGCCGAGACCTTGGGTGTTAAGGCTTGACTTGGTGAAATAACGGTCGTTGGTCTTGTTGTAGATGTTGATGGCGAGATTTCCGTTCGGCAGGAGGAGATAGCGGATGTCGAAATCGCCGATAAAGCTGCTTGTGCTTGCGCTGTTCACGTTGTCGCGATAGCCGAACTGACCGTTGATGAGCAGCCGGTTGTTGAGCAGCCGTCCGCTGAGCAGACCCTCATATTCGGCGTTGTTCCAACCCTCGTCGCCGGTGGAGATGTTGGCACCGAAGTTCCAGTTGTTGCTGTTGATGACCGTTCCGAGCATGCTGTTGATCTGACTGGAGATTGTTCCGGAGAGCAGGCTCTGCATGGCCAGCGACGTCTGGCTCTGCTGTTTCTCGCTCTGTGCCGCGGCGTTGTTGTTCTCCTGCGGGTAGAAGCGGCCGATGCCGAGCAGGTAGATGACCTGCTGGTTCATCTCGTCCTCGCTGTTGATGATGCTCCGGATCATCTGCTTTTCGTCGCTGTTGACGGTTGGCATGTCGAGGTCGAAGCTGACTTGCGGTGCCTTGGGCTGGCCTCCGATGTTCATGAGGCAGTTGACGCGGATGGTGTTTGAGGAGAAGCTGTTGCCGATGTTGAGGTCGGAGAGCGACACGCCGTTGACGGTGTGGATGGCCTGAAGGTTGAGGGCCGCGTCATACGGGTCGCCGCCGAAGATTATCGTTCCTCCCTCGTTGAAGACGAAGTTCTTCTTGATGATGTCCTGGATGGTGATTCCGTAGGTCCCGTGGTCGACGACGTATGTTCCGAACATGTTGAACGCGCCTTTGTTGTAGTAAGACGCGCGCAGTGTTCCGCGTCCGTTGAGCGTGATGTAGTCGTTTGTCCGTGCGTCCATGAGAACCTTGATGGTGGCCTCCGGAGTGCAGTTGATGAGGAAGTTGATGTGCGTGTCGGTCGGGATGCTGCTGTTCTGCGTCTCCGCCTGTCGGGCTGTGTTACGCCGGATGCCGCTTGTGTCGGCCGGAGTGGCGTCGTTCCAGCGGATGAACTCCTGGTCGGAGATGGCGTCGGGGTTGGACACGTTGTAGACAAATGACGAGTTTCGCTGCGGTGTGAGGTTGATGTCGATGTTCAGCTCGCCGCTGCGTCCCTTGATGTCCACCTTTCCTGTGCCGAAGACGGTCCCGTAGAACGTGTCGTCACCGAAATCGCGTATGTCGTACGCCAGCAGGTTCTCCGCACTGACGGAAAGGTCGTAGGAAAGTCGGCTGAGGTTGTGGTGACGGATGGCGCCGCCGAGTGTCCCGCGTCTGCCGTAGATGTCGTGGATGGTGATGCCGTCAAGACGGATTTCGTCAGGCACGAGATTTACCGCTGCCTTGCGTAGGAAATAGCGGCAGTTTGTCGATATGACCGTTGCTTCGCCATCCACGACGAGGTTTCCCGTGAGGTTGATGGCTTTCAGCGGGCCGGCCAGCACGACCTCACCCTTGGCCCGTCCGTTGAGATTACGCAGGAAACTGCCTGTGAACGAGCGCATGAAGTCGATGTAGGTGCTGTCGGCACGTATGGTCAGGCTGATGTCGCTGCGCACGGGCGAGACATAGCCGTTGATGAAAGTGGCCGCATCGGGACCGTCCTTGGCCGCGGCCGCGATGTCGATCTGTTTCTCCTCGCTGTTCCAGCCCACATCGGCTGTGAGGACCCCCATGCGTCCGTTCTCGAACTTGAAGTCCTCCACGGTCAGCTGTCCGCCGGCCGCCATCTCGCCGAAAGGAGCCGACAGGCAGGCCTGTCCCGTGGCCCGTCCGCTGAAATCGACGGAATGGAAGTTTACGAGGTCGAGGATGTATTCGATGTCCACGTCCTTGAGGTCTACGGAGAGAGAGTCGGCGGAATTGTCCGATGCAGTGCCGTTGATGAAGATATGCTGGTTGCCGTTGACGACGGCAAAGTCGTTGACGGCGATGTTGTTCTTTGTATATGTTATGGAGGCCGGTCTCACATTCCATGCGGCGTTGTTTATGTTGACTTCTGACGGCAGGATGCTTATTTCTGCGGTCGTCTTGTTGTTGTCGTTACGGAAGAACCGTGTCTTCGCGTTGAGGGTTCCCAGCATCCGCTTTGGAGCGTTGTTGTCCCATGACAGCGATGTTGTCAGATGGTTGTCGGCAGCGTTGCCTGTCAGTCTCAGTTCCAGACCATGGCCGTTGTCCATGATCTTTGTTATGCCGATACAGCTGCGCAGTGTGTCGCCGACCGACGTGATGTCAATTTCACCGTATCTGTATTCCTTGCCGTCATACTTGAAGTCCGGAATGTCGCAGTCAATGGCGAGCTGTCTGTTCCTGTCGTCAACGGCGCCGGTCAGCATCATCGGTTCTCCCAGTTCCAGCGGAACACCGAAGAGCATGTTGAGCCAGTCAGTGGTCTCCATCCTTGCCGTAATCCGGAAGCTGTTGTCCGTGGGCCGTCCGGCCGCTTCGAGTCCAGGCATGGTGGGCAGTTTGTCCTTGACGAGGTTTCTGATGCTCTGCGCCAGCGTGGCGTAGTCGAAGACGCCGAGAACCTCGGCGGTGCCGAAGTCGCTCTGCATGGAGAGGAAGTGGGTGCCGTCATCTCTGTATCCCGACCTAAGGTCCAGCCGGTCGAGCGAATAGGACTTTTCTGGAGACGTCATCGTGAGATTTCTCACGGTGATAAATCCAGCGGCGTCGTTGACGTTTCCGGCTTTCAGCTCGGCGCTCATCTCGGCTCCGAAAGTGGCTTCGCCCCATGTCGTCGCCATGTTTGTGGCGGCAGGTGAGAAATGGCGGAGGCCGGCGTTCAACTTTATGTCGGCCGTTCTGCCTGTCTTCTTGAAGCCACCATCTATGTTGAGGGCAATGTTGGGGTCGTCGATGTTGATTTTTCCTGCCACTCCGCCGCCGTCAAGGGTGGTGTGGAGGACGATGTTCCTGTATTTGTAGCTGTTGTAGTTCAGCTCATTCACCTTTCCGTCGGCTGTCAATGACAGAGTCTGTCCGTTTCCGGGTAACCGCCCATCGAGGGCTATGTCTGCGACTATCGTGCCCAGTTTGTCGTTGTCCACAACCTGACCGATGTCTGCTCCTGACGTTCTGACGGTTCCGGAAAACCTTTTGTCGGGTGTCATAGTGATGTCGGCGGTTACATCTCCGGCCTCACTGGCGGACAGCTTGATCTCGCCCTGTGTCTGATGGCCGTCAAATCCCGCTTTACCGTTCATCCGTATGTGACCCAGACGGGGCATGACCGCCGCCACGTCCTTCTTAATGCTCTTGCCGATGCGGGCTGATAGTCCGGGAGCTATGCTGATGTCGCGGACAGTGACGCTCCACCGTGGGGTGGCGTTTAGGTGCGTGATCTGGCCGGAGGCATCTACGCTCAACTCTCCCGACCGTGAGATTATGCCGAAACGGGGGATGTTTATGTCGGTGTCAGTGCCTCTGAAAGCGACGGTTACCGCCCATTTGTCGTCGAAAAGACGTAGGGTTGGGAGGATAAAGGCAAAGTCGGAGAGGGTTACGGACGATCGGGCAGTGGTTCCATTGAACTTCAACGAACCTGCCATGAGCTTGGCGTTGTCCATGCGATAGGTCGCAGTGACGTCATTAAGATTCAGTTCCGTGCCCGGCATTTTCAGGCTGAACTTTTGCAGCCGGGCCTCGCTGCTGTTGGCGTTGAGATGGAATGCCAGCCGGGAGAGGTTCAGACCTGACTGTTCCTTCAGCGAGAGCTTCTTGATGATGACGTCAAGCGAATCGTTCTTCAGCGCCTTTATGGATATGTGGGCGCTGATGTCGCTGACATGAATGTGTGAGGGATTGAATTTGTGGGGTGTGGGTGCTACATCATAGCGGTCATAACTGATACTGCTATGCTGCATGATGAAAGTGTTGATGCGCAGGTCCAGCGGACTCTTTTTCTTTTTGTCGTCCTTTGACGACAGCGCGTCGATGATGAACCGGATGTTCAGGTCGGTGTCCTTTGATGCCTGATACAGTTTGATACGCGTGCCGAAGACCTGCGCTGACGATATCGCAATCCTGTTGTCCAGCAGCGACACGAGGTCAATCTTTACGGCGATGCGCGCCGCGTGGAGCGCTTCCTTATGCTTGCGGTCGTACACCTGCACATCATCTATAATTATACGGTTCAGAAAACCGAGGTCGACCGTGCCTATCCGCACCTCAGTGTCAAGCATGCCGGAAAGCAGATGCGCTGTCTGTTCTCCCATACCGCGCTGTATGGAAGGGATGTGGATGAGTGATATGATCAGTATATAAAGCCCGAGGAGCGTCCATACGGCTCCGCTTACTATGTTCTTAAATACCTTCAATTCTGTTAGATTGAGATTGCAATTTGTTCCTGAACCGGTCCTAATTGCTGCAAAATTACACTAAAAAGTTGATTTAATTGATTTTTTACACGTCAATCTTCCGTTAACTTGTTCTTTTTTAGTTAAATTTGCAGTCACAACTATCCATTTTTCAGATTATATATGGCAAATGTAATTAAACTAAGCAAAGGTCTGGATATTAATCTTAAAGGCGTAGCGGAGAAAAAGAAGATTTCCCTGCGCTCTAATGGCAGGTATATGTTGCAGCCTGACGACTTCGTGGGAATGACTCCCAAGGTGGTCGTGAAGCCCGGCGACCGGGTGAAGGCAGGCGAGGCATTGTTTGTCAATAAGGAATATTCGGCAGTGAAGTTCGCCTCTCCAGTCAGTGGTACGGTGAAGGCCGTGGTGAGAGGCGAGCGTAGAAAGGTGCTCGGAGTCAGCGTTGAAGCCGATGCCGGACAGGAGTTTGTGGACTACGGAAAGAAAGACGTGCGTCAGCTTGATGGTCGTGGAGTGAAAGAAGCGCTTCTCGAAGCCGGTCTGTTCGGCTTCATCGACCGGTTGCCTTACGCCGTGTCCGCCACGCCGGACGCAGAGCCTAAGGCAATTTTCGTATCTGCGCTGAGAGACAAGCCGTTGGCCGCAGACTTTGAATATGAGCTTGAAGGTCAGGAAGAGGACTTCCAGGCCGGCCTGACGGCTCTGTCGAAGATTGCCGTGACGCATCTCGGCATAGGCCGGAAGCAGACGGCAAAGGCTCTGACGGAGGCCCGTGACGTTGAGGTTACGGTGTTTGACGGTCCGTGTCCGGCAGGAAATGTCGGCGTTCAGGTCAATCATATATCCCCGGTGAACAAGGGTGAGGTCGTCTGGACGGTCGATCCGACGGTGGTTCTGTTCATCGGACGTCTTTTCAACAGCGGCAAGGTCGACATGCGCCGTTGTGTCGCTTTCACCGGAAGTGAGGTGGAGAAGCCCGCCTACGTCGATATGATGGTGGGCGAGGAGCTTGCCACGCTGCTCAGCAACAGCGTGAAGGTGGATCATAACGTGCGTATCATCAACGGAAATGTGCTCACCGGACGTCCCACGACAAAGGAGGGATTCCTCGGAGCGCACGCTTCCGAAATCACGGTGATACCCGAAGGCAATGACGTCGATGAGTTCGCTGGATGGATTATGCCGCGTTTCGGCCAGTTCTCCGTCAACCGCAGCTATTTCTCATGGCTCTTCGGAAAGCGCCGTTATGCTCTTGACGCCCGTGTGAAGGGCGGTGAGCGTCACATGATAATGAGCGGCGAGTATGACCGTGTGATGCCTATGGACATCTATCCGGAATTCCTCATCAAGGCCATCATCGCCGGAGATATAGACAAGATGGAGCAACTCGGAATCTACGAAGTCGCTCCCGAAGACTTCGCGCTGGCCGAGTTTGTGGACAGTTCAAAGTTGGAGTTGCAGCGGATTGTCCGTCAGGGACTCGACATGCTGCGTAAAGAAAATGCTTAAAAGAAAGCTGAGATTGTTATGAGTATATTAAGAAATTACCTCAACAGTATAAGACCAAAGTTCGAGAAAGGCGGAAGCCTCCATGCGTTCCGTAGTATCTATGACGGCTTTGACACGTTCCTGTATGTGCCCAACACCACTTCAAAGTGCGGAACGAACATTCATGACTCGATTGACTCGAAGCGCATAATGAGCATGGTGGTCATCGCGCTGATACCGGCGATGCTCTTCGGTATGTACAACGTGGGCTATCAGAACTATCTCGCAGCCGGCACGCTGGCCGGTGCGGGCTTCCTTGAAGTGTTCATGTACGGTTTCCTCGCTGTTCTTCCCAAGATAATCGTGAGCTATGTCGTCGGTCTCGGAATCGAATTTGCATGGGCTCAGTGGAAAGGAGAGGAGATACAGGAAGGCTTCCTCGTCTCCGGAATACTTATTCCGCTGATCGTTCCGGTCAGTTGCCCGCTGTGGATTCTCGCCATTGCGGTCGCTTTTTCCGTTGTATTCGTAAAGGAAATCTTCGGCGGAACGGGCATGAACATCTTCAATGTGGCCCTTGCCGCGCGCGCGTTCCTTTTCTTCTCTTATCCGACGAAGATGAGCGGCGACACCGTTTGGGTGGCCAATGACACGATATTCGGTCTCGGCAACGCTCTTCCCGACGGCTTCACGTCTGCTACACCGTTGGCCAGTGCGGCTCAGGGAGCCGAGATACCTTATTCTTTGTGTGATATGGTGACAGGCTTCATCCCCGGCAGTATCGGCGAGACCAGCGTCATTGCCATTGCCATCGGCGCCGTCATCCTGCTTTGGACAGGAATCGCCAGCTGGAAGACCATGCTCAGCGTCTTTGTCGGAGGCGGTCTTGTTGCGGCATTGTTCAGTAGTGCCGGCATGTCACCGCTGCAGTGGTATGAGCATCTCGTGCTCGGCGGATTTGCTTTCGGTGCCGTCTTCATGGCCACCGACCCCGTGACGGGAGCCCGCACGGAAGCCGGCAAGTGGGTGTTCGGCTTCATCATCGGTGCGCTGGCCGTCATAATACGTGTCATGAACCCCGGCTATCCCGAGGGAATGATGCTTGCCATACTGTTTGCCAATATGTTCGCACCGCTCATCGACTATTGTGTCGTGCAGTGTAACATATCGAAGAGAATGAAACGTCTAACCCCTAACAAGTGATTATTATGGCAGGGAATAAAGAAACGAAGAAGGTTTTGAATACCAATTCCAATACCTACATTATTATATATAGCTCTGTGATGGTGGTCATCGTGGCGTTCCTGCTGGCCTTCATCTCCCAGGCTTTGAAACCGGCCCAGGACTCCAATGTGGCTCTGGACAAGAAAAAGCAGATCCTTGCGGCCCTCAACATACGTGATCTCGACAATGTCGCTGCCGCAGCGAAATACAGTGAGGTTGTCACGGCTGACGAGATAATCGACAAGGACGGCCATGTCACCGCTCCGGGAACACAGGGCGGCGAGGAAGCCGGATTCAAACTCAACAGCGCTGACTTCAAGGCCGGCCGGCTGGCACTGTATGTCTGCAACGTCGACGGAGCCACAAAGTATGTCGTTCCCGTCTATGGAATGGGACTGTGGGGACCGATTTGGGGCTACATCGCCATCAATGAGGACAAAAATACCGTCTATGGCGCTTACTTCAACCATGACAGTGAGACGGCCGGACTTGGCGCCGAGATAAAGGACAACAAGGAATGGCAGTCGAAGTTCATCGGCAAGAAGATATTCTCAGATGCCGACGGAGATGCCGCAACGGTGGCTTTGGCCGTCAAGAAGACGTCCGATATCAAGAATCCGGCGTCGGAAGTCGATGGCGTGACTGGTGCAACGCTGACGTCAAACGGTGTGAGCGACATGTTCGGCGAGTGTCTCGGAGCATACAAAGTGTTTCTCAGTGAAAAATAAGGAGGAGTAAGTAAATGAGCAAGTTATTTTCAAAAGAAAACAAAGCGGTGCTTGGCAATCCGCTCAACCTTGACAACCCGATATTGATTCAGGTGCTCGGCATCTGTTCGGCGCTTGCCGTCACGGCACAGCTCAAGCCCGCAATCGTGATGGGACTTGCCGTCACGGTCATCACCGGCTTTTCAAACGTGATAATATCCGTTATCCGCAACACCATCCCCAACCGCATCCGCATCATCGTTCAGCTTGTGGTTGTGGCCGCATTGGTGACCATCGTCAGCCAGATATTGAAGGCATTTGCCTATGACGTCAGCGTACAGCTGTCCGTCTATGTCGGTCTGATTATCACCAACTGCATCCTGATGGGACGCCTTGAGGCCTTCGCCATGATGAACAGACCGTGGCCGAGCTTCCTCGACGGTATCGGCAACGGCCTCGGCTACGCCCTCATCCTCGTGATGGTCGGCGCTTTCCGCGAATTTTTCGGCCGTGGCAGTCTGCTGGGTTACCAGCTCATACCGCAGGGTGCCTATGACCTTGGCTATCTCAACAACGGAATGATGACCATGCCCGCAATGGCTTTGATACTCGTAGGCTGCGTCATCTGGATTCACAGAGCTTATTTTTATAAGGAGAAATGATTATGGAACATCTGATTAGCTTATTCTTCAGGTCCATATTTGTGGACAACATGATATTTGCGTTCTTCCTCGGCATGTGCTCGTTCCTTGCCGTTTCAAAGAACGTGAAGACCTCGTTCGGCCTCGGTTGTGCCGTGACATTCGTTCTTTTGGTCACCGTTCCGGTCGACTATCTGCTTCTGACCCGCGTCCTGGGGCCCGACTGTCTCATTGAAGGCGTCGACCTCTCATATCTGAGCTTCATCCTTTTCATCGCCGTCATCGCCGGAATTGTCCAGCTGGTGGAGATGATTGTGGAGCGCTATTCACCCTCTCTTTATGCCGCGCTGGGCATCTTCCTGCCCCTTATCGCCGTCAACTGTGCCATCATGGGCGCCTCGCTCTTCATGCAGCAGCGCATCCATCTTGATCCGGCCAACTCGCAGTATATCGGCAGCGTCGTCGATTCGGTTGTCTATGCCATAGGCAGCGGTATCGGCTGGACGCTCGCGATAGTATCCATGGGTGCGATAAGAGAGAAAATGCAGTACAGCGACGTTCCCAAACCGCTGCAGGGACTTGGCATCACCTTCATCACCGTTGGACTGATGGCCATGGCCATGATGTGTTTCTCGGGACTTGACATTTAAGAACAGAGCCAGACGATAACGATATGATACAGTTTATATTAGCAAGTATAGGAGCATTCCTCGTTACGATACTCCTGCTCGTCATCATTCTGCTCACGGCGAAGAAATATCTTTCGCCCGGTGGCAATGTGAACATAACCATCAACGACGAACGGACCCTCACCGTCCCGCAGGGCGGCAGCCTCATGTCCGTTCTCAACGACAACGGCGTCTTCCTTCCGTCAGCCTGTGGCGGCAAGGCATCCTGCGGCCAGTGTAAGGTTCAGGTGCTTGAAGGAGGCGGCGAAATCCTCGATTCGGAGAAGTCCCACTTCACCCGCAAGCAGATCAAGGACCACTGGCGTCTGGGCTGCCAGTGCAAGGTGAAGGGCGATTTGAAAATCCGCGTTCCAGAGAGCGTAATGGGAGTGAAGGAATATGAGTGTACCGTGATCTCGAACAAGAACGTGGCTACGTTTATCAAGGAGTTCAAAGTGCAGTTGCCAAAGGGCGCCCACATGGACTTCCTGCCCGGTTCCTACGCACAGATCAAGATACCGGCGTTCACGATGGACTATGACAAGGACATCGACAAGAGCCTTATCGGCGACGAATATCTGCCCGCATGGGAGAAGTTCGGCCTCTTCCCGCTCAAATGTGTCAATCCGGAACCGACCATCCGTGCCTACTCAATGGCTAACTATCCGGCCGAAGGTGATGTCTTCATGCTCACCGTCCGTATAGCCACACCGCCGTTCAAGGCAGACCGTTCCGGCTTCATGGACGTAAATCCCGGTATCGCTTCAAGTTACATCTTCACCCTCAAACCCGGTGACAAGGTCATCATGAGCGGTCCGTTCGGCGATTTCCATCCTCATTTCGACTCCAAGCGTGAGATGATATGGGTCGGTGGCGGTGCCGGTATGGCTCCTCTGCGCGCTCAGATTATGCACATGACCAAGACCCTCCATACGACCGACCGCGAGATGCACTACTTCTACGGTGCGCGTGCGCTCAACGAGGTGTTCTATCTCGACGACTTCCTCGGTCTGGAGAAGGAGTTCTCCAACTTCCATTTCCACCTCGCTCTCGACCGTCCCGACCCCGCGGCCGATGCTGCAGGCGTGAAATATACGGCCGGATTTGTTCATCAGGTCATGTACGACACATACTTGAAGGACCACGAGGCTCCCGAGGACATTGAATACTACATGTGCGGTCCCGGCCCGATGTCGGCCGCAGTGGTCAAGATGCTCGAC
>USFX01000093.1 GCA_900553965.1 uncultured Prevotella sp. | reverse complement strand
TTCATTTGTCACCGTTTTTTGCGCAGCAATGTTTACATCAGACAAAACTCCGGCCGTGCTCTCCCGACTGACCGTGTGACTCCAAATGCCGGATGGCCCGCAAAAGAACCGTGACTGAACCGGAAACGGCATGAAAAAATCCTCCGGAAACGGCTGTCGGCCATTCCGGAGGATTGCTGCTGAATTTTAACCTGGTTATTCTTGTTTTTCTACTTCCAGACTGTCCGTCTGAAGTCCCGTACAGTTGCCGGTCCGCCAGTTGTCGGCTTAGAAGCAGTAACCGAGTTTGAGAGTGACAGTGTTGATGTTTACCTTCTTTGAAATCTCAGAGAAGTCCGTGCCGTATGAGACACCAACGAGGAACTTGTTCTTGATGCGCACGTTGGTTCCGACCTGCCATCCGATCTGGAAACGCTTCCATGTATAGTCGTCGCCCATGTCGTCTTTGTCGAAAACATTTAATTCATCCTTGCCGTTACCGCCGGCTCCTGCCAGTTCGCCGTATTCTTCACCGAGTAATTCATCCAGATAATCTCCCATTCCGCCAAGATAGTCCTCCATTCCATCCATATAGTCACTCCAGTCTGCATCCTCTCCATTACCGCTGTATTCATACTTCTTCTTTCCGGAGAAGTTATAACGCAGGGTCAAGCCGGAATAAACGTCGATACTGATGTTGCTGTTGGGGAATTGATAACTGTAACCGATGTTCACGGGAACCTTTGCTGAGAACATATTGAACTTCTCTTTCATTCCGGCCTCTTCTTCGCTATAGAACGAATACTGCAAGCCAGCACCCACCTCTACGAACAATGGGAATCGGCCCTGTGACACATCGAAAGTCTTGCCGTAAACTGCGGAGAAACCGGTGAAAGACTGGGAGCTGCCTTTATCGGGAACGAATGAACTTGGGTTCCACTCCAGATAAACCGTGTTGTGGCTAAGGCCATCTGTGTTTGACGAGGAACCGGATGTGTTTGAAAACTGTGCCGAGGCTGTCGTACTGACAGCCATCATGGCTGTCATAGCCAGTAATTTGAATGTTTTCATAAGTTTAATGTTTTTTTGTTTATTAATTAAAAGAAAAGTATCTGTCGTTTGAATGTTACGCAGAGAGAAGAAGTGTGTTATGAAGGTCCTTGTCATTCTCTCATTACGACTGCGTTGTGTCAGTGTATGAACGGCATACGCCACACGTTTGCCGTTGCCGTCGAACTGCCGCGTTGTGAAATGAAGTAGATAAATTTGCCGTCGCGGCTCCACACCGGGCTGAGGTCGTCGGCTGCGTGGTATGTCAGTTGCATGAGTTGCGTCCCATCGGTGCGGCATACGAATATGTCGGTGTTGGCATAACGTTGCGAGCCGTTGGTCAGGACATTGCTGCCGACAAACAAAATCCACGCTCCGTCAGGTGAAAGGGACGGGGTCGTGAAGCTGCGGGTGGGATCGGCGAGGATACACTCCTCCAGTCCTGTGGAGAAGTTTACACGCCAAATCTCACTTCTGCCTTCGGCATTGGCTCTTGTACAGAGGAGTGCTCCACTCTTGTCAAGAGGGTAGGGGTTCATTCCACGGGTGTAGCTGGACAGAAAGTTGTTCGTGATGTTGTAGCTCCAGATGCTCGCTCCGCTTTTCTCCTTGCGTGCGAAGAATATGTTTGACATGTCAGGAGAATACACCGGGGTGTAGTCGTTGTTGTTGGAGGTTATCTGCCGGCATACATATCCGTTTCTTGCATCTGTCTGAAAAATCTGATTGAGCTTGCCGGAGGTCTCGGAGAAGCAGATGTAGCGTCCGTTCGGAGAATAGGAGAAGTCCAGAACCTTCTGTCGGTTGGTGCGTTGGACGCTACTGCCTTGGCGGTCGATGTCTTTGATGAATATATTGGTCGTGTTGTTCCGGATGGAGAGATATGCCAGTTGCTTGCCGTCCGTGGATATGTCAAGTATGCGGTTGGACATCCAGTCTATCTTTCCTCCGAAGCGTTTGACCATCGGCATGCATACGTAGTCGTTGTCGGAAGTGATGCGTGTGAACTCTATGCCGGACTCTTCGTTGACGGAGAGGACGGAAAAGTCCACCTGTGCCTGTGCGAGGGCAGCAAAAGTGGAGAGCAGGGTCAGTGTGATGCTGATTCTTTTCATTTGCCAGTTGTTTTTTGTAATAATACTATTAATTCTTAAATCAACTGCAAAGATAGGCTAATCCTGTTAAGGAAATCAAAAGATAGCGTATCATAAGTGATACAAATCTGTATCATTCTGCGTCACGCCGTGCTTTGTCAGGTCGTCGGATAGCTCACGGAAGAAGTCCCGCCGCAGGATAGTGGAGATTGTGGAGAGCAGAGATGTGTCGATGCTGTTCTTGCGCAGTATCCTGTAGACAGCCGCACGGTTACAGTTGAGTTTGGCCGCCAGCCAGCTTATGCTACGTTCCTGACGCATGAGTTCGTCCCTGATGCTTTCGCCGATATTGATCATGTTGGGTCTGTGGGTTATGTTTGACATGCTTGTTGTGGTCACATAACGAAAAAAGGCGGGCCCGCTCTGTGCTTATTTTCAAACCGGGTCAACCGCCAAGTAAACCGTATACACAAACAAGCACGAGCAGTCCACGCCCCAAGGGACGCAGACTTGTCTGCCGCTTGTTCCCGTGTATTGAATAGTTTGGCGGTTATTCGGTCTGAGAGAACAAGGACTTTAAGTCCAATATCTATAATAAGTTGAGAACGGGCACGGAGCCTTTCCGTTGTGTTCTCGCTGTGGAGGACCCGTCATGACGGTGTCCCATCCGTTTATTATTGTTTCTTTTTCTTTCTTCTGAGTTTTTTCTTGTTTGACGTCAGGCTTGCGATGATGGCAATGCCGGTTTATATGCAAATTGCCGAATGCAGCCTATCGTATGCAGCGATAGTGCAAATGAGCGCAATGGGAGCTCGCTCACAAATTGCCGAATGCAGCCTATCGTATGCAAAGATATGGAAAATATCCGATTGTCGCACGGTCCGGCATTACAAATTTAGCTTTTACTATTAAAAGAATCATTGTTCTGCCGCTATCCGTCTTATTCGAATATCAGCGTTGTGAGCCGGTCGGGAGCAAACAGTTCCTGCGCCACGGCCTGTATGCGGTCGGCCGTTATGGCGTCGATGCGGTTGAAGAGGGTATTGATGTCGCGTCCGTGGCCGTAGTGGAGGAACGTTTTTCCGAAGTCGAGGGCAAAGCTCTCGCGGTTGTCGCAAGCCACGGCAAGCTGGCCTTTGAGCTGTCTTTTGGCCGTGGCAAGGGCTGTGGCGGTCAGCGGACGGTCCATCATGCGGTCCAGTTCGCGGCGGACGAGCCGGCGGCATCGGGCGATGTCGTGAGGGTCGCAGCCGAAATAGACTGACCACAGACCCGTATCGGAATAGGTGACCATCGTGCTCTCGACGGTGTAGACCAGCCCGTGGCGTTCGCGGAGCGAGACGTTGAGGCGGGCGTTCATGCCCGGCCCGCCGAGGATGTTGTTGAGCAGATAGAGCGCCATGCGGCGGTCGTCACCTGCGCCGAACGTCCGGCATCCCGTCATGACGTGGGCCTGATGGGTCTCTTTGTGGAGAATGACCTCACGGGCGATGTAGGGCGGCAGGGCAGGGGAGGCCGCGATGGCCTCAGAAGCGCATACGAAACTCGGTGTGGCGTCCGTCAGACGGTTTAGAAGTGTCACTAAGTGGCGGAAGTTGATGTCGCCGTATACAAAGAAGACGGCGTTGTCGGGGCGGTAGTGGCGTCGGGCGAAGCCGGCGACGTCCTCCCGCCGGTAAGTGCGGAGCTGGTCGGCCGAGCCGAGTATGCCGTGGCCGAGCGGATGGCCGCTGAAGATGAGGTTCTCAAACTCGTCGTATATCAGTTCCGCCGGCGAGTCGTTGTAGCTCTCAATCTCGTCGCATACCACCTCCACCTCGCGGTCGAGCTCGGCTTGCGGGTAGGTGCTGTTGAAGACGATGTCGGTCAGCAGGTCGACGGCCCGCGGGAAATGGTCGCGCAGTACGGCCGCATAGTAGACCGTCGACTCCTTGTTCGTGAAAGCGTTGAGCTCGCCTCCGACGCCTTCCAGCGTGTTGATGACCCGCAGAGCGCTGCGCCGCGACGTCCCCTTGAACGTCGCGTGCTCGCAGAAGTGGGCCAGCCCCTCCTCTCCCTCCAGCTCATGGCGCGTTCCGGCGGCAACGCCGTAGCCGCAATAGACCACGGGAGACGCGGACGGGAGATGGATTATCCGCAGTCCGTTGGGCAGTGTATGTGTGTTGTACGTCATTTCTTCTTCGGTCTTCTCCTTGCCCATCCTTCCTCGCTGAAGTCCGGTTCGTCGCCTATCAGCTGGATGTCGTGGCCCTGGAAGAACTGGCGCCAGTCGTCCTTGCGTCCGCTCTCCATGCGCATCTCGCCGCGCTGTCCGCGGCGGCTCTTGGGCTGCTGCGTGCTGTCGGCAGCCTCGTTTCGGCGCTTCGACTTCTTCTCATACTGCTCGAAGCCCTGTTCGGCCTTGCCGGAGCGTCGCTCGCCGCGTGCGGAGGGCTTGTCACCTCGTGCGGAAGACTTGTCTCCGCGTCCTGCGGGCTTTCCTCCGCGGTCGTCGGCGTCGTTGCAGCGCACCTCGCGGCCCTTATAACGTGTGCCGTTGAGAGCGTCCATGACCTTGCGTGCGTCCTCGCCGGGCACCTCGATGTAGGCGAACTTGTCGAGCAGGTCGATGTGGCCGATTTCCTGCCGGCCCTGAACGTGACGGTTGACAAACTGCATGACCTCGCCGGGATAGAACCCGTCGGTCTTTCCGAGGTTGATGAACAGCCGTCGGTAACCCCGTTCGGCCTTGCGGCGTGACGCCGGTCCGGCGCCGGTGCGGCCTCCGTTCTTCTCTCCGCGGGCACCCTTGCCGGCTTTCTTCTCCGGCGTGACGTCAATCTCGGGGGCGTCGGCATAGTAGGCGAGGAAGCGGCCGAAGGCCTGGCTGACAATCTTCTTGATGATGTCCTCCTTGTCGATGAACTCGAAGTGGCGGTTTATCTCCTCCATGAACGGTGCAATCTGCTCGTCGTCGACGTCGACCTTGACGATCTCGTCCATCACCTTATACAGCTGTTTGGTGCATATCTCCTGCGGCGTGGGAATCTTTCCGGCGACAAATTCCTTGCCGATGATTTTCTCCACGGCGCGCACTTTGTGACGCTCGCGTGTGTGGATGATGGCGATGGAGGTCCCCTTCTTTCCGGCGCGTCCCGTGCGGCCGCTGCGGTGGGTGTATGACTCGGTGTCGTCGGGCATGCCGAAGTTGATGACGTGGGTAAGGTCGTCGACGTCAAGACCGCGTGCGGCCACGTCGGTGGCCACGAGCAGCTGGGTCATGTGCTGGCGGAACTTCTGCATCGTCAGGTCGCGTTGCTGCTGGGAGAGGTCTCCGTGGAGCGACTCGGCGTTGTAGCCGTCGTGGATGAGCTTGTCGGCTATCTCCTGCGTCTCGCGCTTCGTGCGGCAGAAGATGATGGCGAAGATGCGCGGGTAGTAGTCGACGACGCGCTTCAGGGCCAGATATTTGTCTTTGGCGTTGACCATGTAGTAGACATGGTTGACGTTCTCGGCGCCCTCGTTGCGGCTGCCGACGACTATTTCCTTGTGGTCGTGGAGATAGGACGTGGCTATCTTCTCTATCTCCTTGCTCATCGTAGCCGAGAAGAGCAGCGTGTTGCGGTCTTCCGGCACGCCCTCGAATATCTCGTTGATGCTGTCGGAGAAGCCCATGTTGAGCATCTCGTCAGCCTCGTCCAGCACGACGTTGCTGACGGCGTCGAGCCGCGCCTTGCCGCGGTTCATCAGGTCGATGAGCCGTCCCGGCGTGGCCACGATGATGTGGGCGCCGTGGTTGAGCGAGCGGATCTGTGTCTCGATGGACGCTCCGCCATAGACGGCGACGACGTTGATGCCGCGCATGTATTTAGAGAAATCCTTCAGGTCGTCGGCTATCTGGAGGCACAGCTCGCGCGTGGGACTGAGCACCAGTGCCTGAGTCTCGCGTCTCTCGGGGTCGATGCGCTGGAGGACGGGTATGCCGAAGGCGGCCGTCTTGCCCGTACCGGTCTGTGCCAGCGCGATGACGTCGTTGCGGTTGCCAAGCAGATAGGGGATTACTTCTTCCTGAACGGGCATGGGGTGCTCAAATCCGAGCTCCCCGATGGCGCGGCGAATCTCTTCGCTTACGCCCAATTCTTCAAATGTCTTCAAATCAATAATACTTTATAATGACTGTGCTTGCCCTAACCTATCTTCCTCTTCGGGAGCCGACCGTTTAGGGGTATTGCGCTGCAAAGGTAATGAAAATAAATCGGTTACGCGCCGGCGGGAACGGAAAAAGAGAGCTTCGCGGCGAAATATTCCGTCTTTTTGATTATCTTTGCAGGCATGCTGGGACACGAAGGATGTTGTCAGACGCAAAGACGCGAAGACGCAAGGGACATTTTTGAAACAGAGACACAAAAATAGCCGTTGCCTTTCTGTGTCTCTGGGTTTAATAGAGACTTTCGCGTCCTTGCGTCTTTGCGTTTAATGAAATTACAAGGATAGCTTATGAAAATCTGCATTTTCTGTTCGGCCAACAGCGCCATCGACCCCGATTTCTTCACTGCCACCGAGGAACTGGGATGCTGGGCCGGCAATAACGGCCACACGATAGTGTTCGGAGGCTGTGACATGGGGCTTATGGAGTGTATCGGGCGCACGGCCCGCAGCCACGGCGCGACGACCATCGGGGTAGTCCCGACGAAGGTGGAGGAGCGCGGGCGGACGAGCGCCCATATTGACGTCCACATCCCATGTGACAATCTCAGCGACCGCAAGGACCTGATGACCGCCCAAAGTGATGTCTTCATAGCTCTCCCGGGCGGCATCGGTACGCTTGACGAAGTCTTCACCGTGGCCGCTGCCGGCACAATCGGTTATCATTCGAAGCGCGTGATACTCTATAACATGAAGGGTTTCTGGAACTCTCTCATAGCTCTCCTCGACGATCTCCAGAACCGCGGAATGGTCCGGGGAAACTGGCGGGACCGCATTCAGGTGGCCGGAAGCCTTGAGGAGATAGTGGAACTTTTGAGGAATTAGAAGGAATTGGAAGGATCTGTCGCTCCCTGCTGTCGTTCAGGGAGCGACAGATCCTTCTGACTCTATAAAGTTTCGCTTTGCGACAGTGCCTCTGCCATATCCCTTCCCAGCGCCACACATTGCTCCGTGGTCGTCGCGTCGAGGCTCTGGCGTATTTCCACGGGTGTGCCGACGGGCGTGAAGTGGAGGTGATGCTCGTTCCAGTCGGCAATCTTCGTGACGGCCTTGCTCGCCCAGGCGTAGCTTCCGAACCATCCGATGAGGTGGTCCTTGATGTCGCGGTTGGAGAGTTCGTCGAGCAGGACGTCCATCTCGTGATAGAGGCCCGCATTGTAGGTCGGCGCACCGACGATGAGTCCGCGGTAGCGGAAGACGTCGCGGATGATATAGGAATGGTGGGTCTTGGAGACGTTGTACATCACTATGTTCTTCACTCCGGCCTCGCTGGCGGCACGGGCGATGACCTCGGCGGCACGCTCGGTGTTGCCGTACATCGTTCCGTAACAGATGACGAGTCCCGGCTCCGTCTCGTAGCGGCTCATGCGGTCGTACATGCCGACGACGCGGGTGATGTGCTCATGCCATACGGGGCCGTGGGTAGAGCAGATGTAGCTGAGGCTCACACCGGCGAGTTTCTTCAGCGCGTTTTGCACTGGAGTTCCGTATTTGCCGACGATGTTGGAATAGTAGCGGACCATTTCGAGCCAAAATCCGTCGCAGTTGATCTGCGAGTCGATGATGCCGCCGTTGAGCGCGCCGAAGCAGCCGAAGGCGTCACCCGAGAAAAGGACGGACCGGGGGGCTGCGTCAGTCTCTCCGCCGTTGGCGGTCATGAGCGTCATCATCGTCTCGGGCCAGTGGACCATGGGCGTCATGACGAACGATAGGGTGTGATGGCCGAGGTCGATGGTGTCGCCGTTCCTGACCTCCAGGCAGCGGTCGGAGATGCCGTAGAAGCCGCGGGCCATGTCGAACGTCTTCTTGTTGCCGACGATACAGACGTCGGGATAGTATTTACGTATCAGTTCGATGGCTCCGCTGTGGTCTGGCTCCATGTGGTTGACGACGAGATAGTCAATCTGGCGGTCGCCGAGCACCTCCCGGATGTTCTTGATGTAGGTCATGAAGAAGTCGACCTCGACGGTGTCGACGAGGCACACTTTGTCGTCGCAGATGAGGTAGGAGTTGTACGACACTCCGTCAGGCAACGGCCAGAGACCCTCGAAGAGGTTCTTGTTGCGGTCGTTGACGCCGACATAGAAAAGATTGTCTGTGATCTGTTGCATGATTATATATAATAGAATAGAAATTCAAAGAATAACGAACACCCACCACACCACCTAACACCCACCCCAATCCTCCAGAAGGGAGGGAACTTGATATGCTTTACTTCCTTGTCACCACTCAATGACATTCCATGCTCTTTCCCTTTGGGAGGGTTGGGGTGGGTGTTAGGTGGGTTTCAGGTGGTGTGGTGGTTAGGGCGTGGTCATGGGGTTTCTGTGTTTATCAGCTCCCTTTTCATCTCCTCCCCGAATTCGGTGTCGATGGAGTTGTTGATGCTCTGGCAGCAGTTGGCCGAAAACATCTGGGCACAGCCGATGACGTTGTCCCACTGCTCCGGCGTCAGTCCGGCGTCGATGATGTCGCGGGTGATGCCGTAGCGGATAAGTCCGTAGACGAAACCGGCGTTGAAGTTGTCGCCCGCCCCGATGGTGCTCACTGTCGAGGTCTCGATGACGGGATACTGCTTTGCCAGCCCGCCCTCGGCGCGCAGCTCGACGGGCAGGGCCCCCTGCGTGCAGATGAACTTCCGGGTGTAGAAGGCCACCTCGCTGCGGTAGATGATGTCGGGGTCGGTCTTGTGGAACATGACCTCGAAGTCGTCGCGGCTTCCGCGCACGATGTCGGCGTATTCAAGGTTTTCGAGGATGTTCGGCGTGAGCTTCATGACCTCGCTGCTGTGGGAGGCACGGAAGTTCACGTCATAGTAGAGTATGGCTCCCCGGCTGCGGGCGTGTTCGAGGAAGCCGGCCACCTGCGGGCGTATGACGGGGTTGACGGCATAGTAGGAGCCGAACATGACCACGTCGTCACGCCCGATGTCGGGATAGATGAAGTCCAGCCGGTCGTGGGGATGGTCCTTGTAGAAGATATATTCGGCGTCGTTGTTGTCGTCGAGAAAGGCCAGCGAGATGGGCGACTTGCTGCCGGGATAGACGTTGATGTTGTCCGCATTGACACCGTTTGCCCGCAGGAAGTCCGTCGTGCGGCGTCCCACACGGTCGTTTCCGGCCTCGCCGATGAATGTCGTGCTCACACCGGCACGGCCGAGCGATATTATACCGTTGAAGACCGAGCCGCCCGGCACGGCACCTATCGGCCTGTCGTTCTTGAAGATTATGTCGAGAACAGTCTCTCCTATTCCTATTACCTTGCGCATAAGCTATGTGAGAATTTTCTGCTGCGCCCGCTTCCTGACCGGCTGGCGCAGCAAATTTTCTGCAAAGATACTGCAAACCGCGATAAGAACAAAGCAAACGGAGCGGTTTTTTTTGCACCTTCGCCGCCGTTTTGCCTGTAAGGTCCGCCGTCGGGCGGGCGGTGGAAAAATCCGGCGGGGAAGCCGCCTGCTCCCGGCCGGAATATTACAAATTGTGTTAAGAACGGGGCGAATAGACCTGTTTTTTGTCCATTTAATACCGTTTTGTCGACATGTTTTGCTACCTTTGCATCGTAAAAGGTATCACGAGATTTTAAGGACAGGACAACAACATTTATGGCAAAAGACAGACCGCACATTCTCACGAGCACATACACATCACCCTGCGGCACACTCATGCTCGGGTCGTTGAACGACAGACTGTGTCTGTGTGACTGGCTTGAGGGCAATTCCCACACGCATATCACACGGCGTACGGAACGCCTCACGGGCGCGACAATCAGCGAAGGCGACAGTGACGTGATGGACATGGCCGCCCGTCAGCTGGACGAATATTTCGACGGCCGCCGCCGAAAGTTCAACATCCCGATGTTCATGGCCGGCAGCGACTTCCAGTGCAGCGTCTGGCGCCAGTTGCAGACGATTGACTACGGGACAACGGTGACCTACACCCACGAGGCCACCCGCCTCGGCCGCCTCGACGCCCTGCGCGCCGTGTCGGCGGCGATAGGCTCAAATCCGATGTCGGTCATAATCCCCTGCCACCGCGTGATAGGCTTCGACAACCGCCTCACGGGCTACTCCGGCGGTCTTGACGCCAAACGCTTCCTGATAGAGCTGGAGGCCAGCGTGGCCGAAGGATATAAGGAAGGCAAATGACAGCCTTCTCGGACACGCTTTCTTGATTTTTTGGGGAACACAGAGCCACGGAGACACAGAGTCTTTTTAAACGCAAAGGATATTTATTTTAAACGCAGAGGCCGCGAAGACGCAAAGTTTTACTACATGGACTTTGCGTCTTCGCGCCC
>USFX01000092.1 GCA_900553965.1 uncultured Prevotella sp. | reverse complement strand
TGCGCTTCCCGGTCGAGAAGGCCCGCGAAGCCGGTGCGGCAGAGGTCTGGCTGACGGAGCGCGGAAACATCTACGGATATAACAATCTGGTGGTAGACTTCCGCAATATCCCCGACATGCTCGAAATTGTGCCCACGGTCATCATGGACTGCACCCACAGCGTACAGCGCCCGGGAGGCGACGGCGGAAAGACGGGAGGCGACAGACGCTTCGTCCCGCAGATGGCCATGGCGGCGAAGGCCTTCGGAGCGACGGGCTATTTCTTCGAGATCCATCCCGATCCGGACCGCGGACTGAGCGACGCGGCCAACATGCTGGAACTGGCGAAGCTGGAAGGTCTCGTCCGCAAGTTAACGGAGCAGTAAGAAGCCACCGCCGGCCAGCGGATGACGGAACAAAAAGACGCCCGTTTTCCGACGTGAACAGAAATCCGGAGAACCGGCAACGAGAGACTAAGACATGAAGAATTCATAACCAAAACAAAGAAAATCCCCCGAAAAAGTCCATGGGCGTCTCCCGCTAATGGAAAAACAGCCAAGCGGAAATGTCCGTGGAGGGGCCATATTACTATGACAACAAGAGAATATGCCATACAGTGCATCAAAGACGAGGCCGAAGCGCTGCTCGACCTCATACCGAAAATGGACGAGAACCTCGATCGCGCCGTCGAACTCATGTACGGCTGCCACGGCAAGGTCATAATCACCGGTGTCGGCAAGAGCGGACATATCGGCGCCAAGATTGCCGCCACGCTATCCAGCACGGGAACGCCCTCGTTCTTCATCAATCCGCTCGACGTCTTCCACGGAGACCTCGGCGTGATGACGCGCGACGATGTCGTGCTGGCCATCTCCAACTCCGGAAACACCGACGAGCTGCTGAGGTTCATCCCGATGGTGCTCCACATGCAGATTCCGATAATCGCCATGAGCGGCAATCCGGATTCGTTGCTGGCAAAATATTCGACGTGCCATCTCAACGTGAGCGTGCGCCGCGAGGCCTGTCCGCTCAATCTCGCCCCGACGAGCAGCACGACGGCCATGCTGGCCATGGGTGACGCGCTGGCCGTGGCACTGATGGAGCGCCGCAATTTCCGCCCGCAGGACTTCGCTCAGTTCCACCCCGGCGGCGAACTGGGCAAGCGGCTGCTCACCACGGCACAGGATGTCATGAGGACGGTCGACCTGCCCGTCATCACGCCCGACATGCACCTCGGAGAGGCCATCATACTCGTAAGCAAGGGAAAGCTCGGACTGGGAGTGGCCATTGCCGACGGATGCATACGCGGACTGATAACCGACGGCGACATCCGGCGCGCCATGGAGAAATGGCAGGCGGAGTTCTTCGACCGCACCGTGGCCGACATCATGACCGAGAAGCCGAAGAAAGTGTCGCCGCAGACCAAGATTTCGGAGATACAGCGGATTATGAACCGGTATAAAATCCACTCCGTGCTGGTGGCGGACAAGGACGACAGGCTGCTCGGCGTCGTCGACCACTACTCTTGCATGATCTGATAAAAGCGGCACGCATACACTACAGACAACTCAACTTAAAACATGAGACAACTAAAACGAATACTGTGCGTCATGCTCCTGCTGCTGCCTCTGACAGTGGCGGCGGTCTATCTGTTCAAGACGCTCGATGCACGCAACGGTCTGAACAGCAGTCAGATCAACTGCATAATGAAGGACTCGCGCGGTTATGTCTGGTTCGGAACGCCGGCCGGACTATACCGCTATGACGGATATACCTTCAAATACTTCCAGTGCAACTCCCAGGACGGCTCGTCGCTGCCCGACAGCTATATCGTGAGTCTGCAGGAGTCGCTGGACGGCAACCTGTGGGTCAACACGCTCTCGGGCCTATGTGTCTATCACCCACAGACGGAGACATTCGAGCGGGACATGCGTCAGGTGTTCGGCAAGATGGGCATCAACAGCACGCCCACTGTGGTCTACATCGACAGCCACAAAAATCTCTGGGCGGCAATACCCAACAAAGGGGTCATGGCCTACAACATGCAGCAGCAGCTACTCTATGAGTTCGGCTATACGAACGACGCCCAAGGCGTGCCGGAGGGAAATATCTGCTCCATCAGCGAGTGTCACGACGGCGCCGTGATTGTCTATGACGACGGACGGCTGGTGTGCTGCGACATCATGCACCAGCAGCACACGGTATGGCAGACAGATGCCGTCGCCGCCGCACGGCTGCGCAAGACACCGTCGCTGAAAGCCTTTGCCGACCAGATGGACAACATCTGGCTCTACGGACAGGGAACGCTCATGCTCTACCGGAAGAATGCCAACACGTGGGACATGACCTTCGGTGACCGTCTCGGCATGACCGGCGTGGCCGAGGACCATGCCGTCAACGGAATGGCGGGAGACAGGAAGGGAAATATCTGGATCGGTACGGACCTGATGGGACTGCTGGCCATGAACGTCAACACCCATGAGATGGTCTCCGTTCAGCCACGGGGACTCAACGACCGCACGTACCGCAACGACGAGACAAGGAACATCCAGAGTCTCTACGTTGACGACACGGACCTCCTTTGGGTCGGAACGGAAAAATCGGGAGTGGCCTTCAGCGGACAAAACATATATAAGTTTGAGTCCGACCTCTGCGGCGACGTGACCGCACTGGCTCAGGACGCCACCGGAAAAGTGTGGATAGGAACGAGCGGACTGGGCGTCATCGGTTATGACGGACCGCTGGCCAGCAAGAAGGTGTCGGCGATGGCCACCACTGCCGACGGCAGTCTGTGGGTAGGTTCGAAGCGCAACGGACTGACAAGGATTAAGGACGGGACAAGCACGATATACTCCGCCGCACGCGACAGCATGCGTACCATCATTAACGACCGCATCAACGCTCTCTGCACGGACAAGACAGGAAACCTCTGGATTGCAACCGCGGGAGGACTGCAGATCTTCAATCCGAGGATGAACACGTTCTCGACATACACAAGGGAGAACGGAAAACTGAACACGAACAACGTCACCACGCTCTTCTACGGGAAAGGGAACAATCTCTTTGTCGGTACGGGTGAGGGACTGGTCGTCCTCAATCTCTCAACGACGGAAAAGACCGTGCTCACCGGAAACTCCACCAATCTGAAGACGTTCACCAACAACTATATCACCCAGGTGCTCGAAGACTCGCGCGGACTGCTCTGGATCGGTACGCGCGAAGGCATCAACGTGCTCAACATGGAGAACGACAGCCTCAACTACATAACCGAAAAGAACGGACTGGCGAACAACTGCATCAGCGGACTGACCGAGGACAAGGACCACAATATATGGGTCACGACGACCAACGGCGTCACCCGCGTGGTCGTACAGCGCAACCACGAGAACGGCACGTTCAACTACGGTCTCTACAACTACGACACTTCCGACGGACTGCAGAGCAACGAGTTCAACAAAGGAGCCATACTCACGCGCCGCGACGGAAACGTCATGATGGGCGGCCTCAACGGTGTCAACTGGATGCGCCATCATGATAAGGACGGCAATGAGACCCTGCCGCGCGTCATGCTCACCCAACTGTTCATAGGAGACACCGAAGTCATCACCGGACATGAGTATGACGGCAATGCCCCCCTGCCGCAGGCGCTCAACGAGAGCAACCGCATCGAACTGACAAGTGACCAGAACACATTCACCATTAAGTTTGCTGCCGGAAACTACAACCAGAGCGAACGCCTCCAATTCATGTTCTGGATGGAAGGACTGGACAACGACTGGCATAACGGAGACGCGCTGTCCCACGGCGTTACCTTCCGGAACATAGGCAGCGGAGAATACAGACTTCACGTGAAAGCCATCAGCGCTGACGGCGCAATCAGCAATCAGGAACGTGTTTTGGACATAACGATACTCCGTCCGTGGTGGATCTCGTGGTGGATGATAATCATATATGCCGCCGTTCTGGCCGTCGCCGTCTATCTGTGGATATTCGGTTTCAAGCGCATATCATATATGTGGTCGAAGAAGAAAGCCATCATCCGCGAACTTGCATTCCAGCGCGAGGAGATCAAGGCAGCCAGCGACGACCTGCGACAGCCGATGGCCAGAATGACATCTATCATCGGCAATATGGCGGAAAAAGCCCATACTGTGGAGAACAGAGAGCAAATCAACTCGCTTCACTTCCAGATGCTGCAAATAATCACACGCATATCGGAGATGCAGACGACACTGGAAAATCCCGAATCGAAGGCTTCCGTCACTGCAACAAACAGAATGCAGCTCAACGACAAGGGGGAGATTGAACTCTCGCGGACGGATGTCGCAACGCTCACGGCGGACCTCAAGCCACACCAAGGCGACCCGACGACAAAACAATATACTGTCATCTTCATCGACGACAACGAGGAGTTCCTCAGATTTATAATGGCCCACCTGCGCAATGTCTATGACATGCACGTCTACAACGACGTCAACAAGGCCGCCGCAGACCTGCAAGTGCTCAAAGCCAGCATCATCGTCTGCAAGCAGAATATGCCCGGAACAAGCGGCAGTGAACTGTGCAACCGCATCAAGATGAACCAGAAAACGGAAAACATCTTCTTCGTTCTCATGACCGACGGTGTACTGACATCGGCAGACATGCACGACATGAATATCACGCTGAGCGCCGACGACTATCTGGCCAAGCCGTTCAACATACAGGAAGCCATCCTCCGCTTCAACCGTCTGCTGGGTCTCGCTCCCGAGGAGATGCCCGACGGACTCATCGAGGGCAAGGAAACGAGACGTCTGGAGAGCATCAATGCCAGCATGACTACGGCCACAATCAACTACGACAACATTCAGGACAACGTCATCGGAGAGGAAGAAAGAACGTCGCACGACAGCAGCGAGGACACCACAGACCACGCGGAAGACACCGCAACGGATACTCCGGCCGGGCATGAGCCCGGCGACGGTGATGCCCCGCAGAGCGAATATGACCTCTATTATGCCGGCGATGTCACAATGGGGGGCTACACCATGAACAGCATCATGGACCGTAAACTGATGCAGAACGTCGAGCAGTATGTACTGCAGAACATGAGCCACGGCCACATAAGCCTCGAAGAGATGGCTTCTGCCATGGGAATGGGACGCGTTCCGTTTTTCCGCAAGATAAGAAGCATCACGTCGAAGACACCTGCCGAGCTCGTCAGGGAACTGCGCCTAAAGCACGCATGCACACTGCTGGCACGTACGGACATCAACATGAGCGAGCTCGCCATCAACCTCGGGTTCATGACTGCGGAGAACTTCGCGGCCATATTCAAGGACAAGCACGGCATGTCACCATTGGAATACCGACTTAAACATCGTAAGAAACATTGATGAAATCATTTATAACCATCGCTTGTCTGCTACTGCCCACAGCCAACGTGGAGTCGCAGGCAAGCGATTTTGCAATAAACAGAAGCGATTCTGCCATCGTGAAGGTACTTAAGGATAACGGCATAACCTTCAGTCACAACAACAGCGTGACGCTGCTCACCACCGGACAGGCCAAGTTTGACGACATGTTCGAAGCCATCCGGCAGGCCCGCAGCAGCATTCACCTCGAATACTTCAACTTCCGCAACGACTCCATTGCGTCCGAGCTGTTCGACCTTCTGCGTGTGAAGGCGGCCGAGGGCGTGGAAGTGAGAGCCTTGTTCGACGGTTTCGGCAACGACTCGAACAACCAGCCGCTGCGCCGTGAGCACGTCGACAGCCTCAGACGGGCCGGCGTTGACATCCACGAGTTCGACCCGATACGCTTCCCATGGGTCAACCACATCTTCCTCCGCGACCACCGCAAGATTGTCGTCATCGACGGAAGCATAGCCTACACGGGCGGAATGAACGTGGCCGACTATTATATCAACGGCACGGAACAGGTGGGAGAATGGCGCGACATGCACTGCCGCATAGAGGGAGGAGCCGTCAACCAGCTCCAGATGATATTCACGCGGATATGGCAGAAGGTCACCGGCGAGGAACTCTGGCGCCCGGAATATTTCCGCGCATACACGCCGGAGAGCTTCAACGGCCTTACACCTGACACCACGGCGACAGCCGGCCGCAAGATGGTGGGCATCATCAACCGCGAGCCGCGCACGTCGAACAAGATCATCCGGACGTTCTACGAGAACGCCATCAACTGCGCCCAGGACTCCATCAAGCTCATCAATCCGTATCTGACCCTCAACCGCAAGCTGAAGAAAGCACTGCGCAACGCGGTCAAGCGCGGTGTGAAGGTTGAGATAATGGTATCGGCAAAGAGCGACATTCCGCTGACTCCGGACTGCGTATTCTATAATGTACACAAGCTGATGAAGCGCGGCGTGGACGTATGGCTGTACCAACCGGGCTTCCACCACACCAAAGTCATCATGGTCGACGGACGCTTCTGCACCGTCGGCAGCGCCAACCTCAACTCCCGCAGCCTCAGCTGGGATTACGAGGAAAACGCCGTCATCATCGACCCGAACACCACGCGCCAGCTCGACAATATCTTCGACAACGACAAGAAGAATAGTGTCTATCTCACGGAAAAGACGTGGGACGAGTTCAGAACGCCCTGGCAGAAGTTCGTCGGATGGTTCGCCCACCTGCTGGCCCCCGTGCTATGACAAAGCAAACAACGTGTTATGACAATAGAAAATGTAAGCAAACAGACAACAATTTGTTTATAATCTGAACACAGAGACACGGAGACACAGAGTTATTTTATCCCTCTGTGTCTCCGTGTCTCTGTGTTCAGGTCATATTATCAGGTATCTACGAAGACCTTATTCCGTCTTCTAAGCTCCCTTCTTCACCTCCGCGCAGACGAGATCGGTCATCAGTTCCACCTCCAGCGGAGTCACGTCATGAGCCAGGATGAATTTCATTTCGGTCTGGAAAGCACTTCTGTAGATCTCGTCACATATCTCGATGCGGTTTCTGTCTGGGTATCGTGCCGTCATATAACCCGCGAAACATTCCGCCGCGGCACGGTTATTGTCCGCAAACCACTCGCAGAAACCACGGTTCAGACGGTCGTTAGCGTCCATGACGCCACGGCTTTCGAGCTTCTCATAAATCTGTCTTGCCTGTTCATACTTCCCCGCTCCGACCAGCGCACGTGCCATAACGCGGTTCACCCCGACATTGTCCGGAGTCTCATAGTCAAGCCTGTAGAGCACCTTCAGGGCGGCCTCATATTCCCACAGGTTTGTCAGACACGCGCAATAGCCCACCGCATAGCCCACATTCTCCGGTGCGTTCTCCATCAGAATGGCGTAGGCGTCACGCGCTTCATCATAACGGTCCTCGTAGAACAGGGCCCGCGCACGTCCCGTCAGGGCCCGGACATCACCCGGTTTCAACTCCAAAGCACGCCCGAAACATTCCGTGGCCGTCATTGCCATCACCCGCGGGTCTGATGTCGCACCGCCCTCACGGAGCAGGACATGCCCCAAGAGCATGTAATACTGATAGTCCCGGCTTTCGTCTCCGTAGTTGCCAATCACTCCGAGCACCTCCTCAAACATCTTGTTCTTGAGCATAAACGAGCCTATTTCGCCGAAACGGCTCTCCAGCGGTGTCCCGCGGAACATACGGTTGGCGAAGAATATATAGACGGGAGAGATTTCTCTGGCGTCCGGAACGCCGAACGGATTGCGGAACTGGCTGCGCGACGGAAACAGCCGGAAGAAGCGGTAGAAATCCTGAAGATATGTCCGGCGGATGTAGGCCGGCGTCTTTGTGTCGGCTTCGGGCATGCCGCCGACACCTGCCAGCTCCCCGTTGTCGATTATTGAGCGCATGCTCTGCGGTATGCGTTCAATCACCTGACTGAACGCCAGGACAAAAGAATACTTGTCACTGTTGCAGAACGGTCCGCGGTTCATCATCATGCTGAGGAACCGTCCGTGGCCCATCCGCTCATAGATGGGGCTGACCGCCGGATGTTCGGGATAGAACGGAACGAACCAGTTGCTCACGCTGCTGAAGAACGGGAAGCGCTTCATCTGCGAGAACCCGCCGAAATAGATGTCCGATCCGGCCTTCTGCATGTCCACCATCTTGCGGAATCCCTCTTCCACCTTCTCCATGTTACGCTCCGAAGCCTCCGGGTCAAGAATGTCCTGCATGGGGTCTTCGGCCTTCTCCTCAATGCCCGTGGGCGTGATATGGAGATTGTTGTGCTTGAGCAGATCCGGCATTATCTCCTTCTGAATCTTCTTCGTGTCGCTTTCAGCCATGACACAGTAGAACAGCTGTATCTGTAGCTCGGTCAGCTCCGCTCTCACCGTCTCGTCAGCGAGCATGTCCCCGACCATAGTCCGCTGCTCCGGGAAAATCCGACAGAAGTCCCATTTCACCGAGAGTACCCATCCGACGAGCGCCCTTTGGCGGACATTCTCGTCCGTCGTCTGCCGATATACCCTGACGAGAACGCGGAACTTGTTGATGTCGAACAGGTTCATCGTGCTCAGCGTCAGTGCCGAGACGATGAGCTGCTGGTCGTTCGTGTCCACCGTCGGCGAGAGAAGCATCTCAGCGTAGGCGTCGGCCGTGCCCTCACTCCACTGCAGCGAGGTCAGGATATTGTCGAAAAGGTCGTTCATCAGCCGCTGGTGGGCGGCATAAAGCTCGCCCTTCTTCTGCTTCCGGACATGCTCCTGTTCGAGTTCGAGCATGGCCGCATCCGTCACAAACCCCTCCAGCGCGGCGCGCAGAACGGGCAGCGACCAGTCACGTCCGGCCCCGTCGATGCGCCGGCGGACTGACGACGTATATGGGGAATGGCCTATGTCATAGCGCACGTAAGCGTCGGCAACGAGACTGTAGAGCCGCCGCGTGAGCGAGTTGTATATCCGTTCAAGCTGCGGGTCACGATAGCCCGTGGCCCAATAGTCGGCCATACGGTCATAGTCACTGCGTATTCCGTCCAACGGCTCACCCAGATTGAGCTCCGGATATTTGCTCACGAACGCTCCGAAACGGTTCATCATCACGCTCAGTCGCTGTTCGGCGAACTGTTTTATTATGTCGTCCAATTCCTTATTTGCCTCCATCGTCGTCCTTTGTTGTTGCGTCATCAATCAGTTTCTGGGCCAGCCATGCCTCGGCGCGGTCAATGTCCTCCTTCCGCGGAGCCGCCGCATGGTCGAAGCGGATGTCCTTCGGGAGCGCATCGGCGACGTTCTCGCCCACCCCACACTTCTCGGCAATCAGCTTCCTGTAGCCCTTCAGACCATATTTCTTTATCGAATCACAGGCCATGTCGTATGCCTTCATCAGCACCTCCACCTGCTTCTGCCGCGCCGTGTCACCCTTCAGGTCCTGTCTCACGGCCATCGCTCCGAGCCTCATCCCCAGCTTCCGCGAGTCCATCAGCACCGGATTTTTCTGCATCCGTGCCGCCGTGGCCTGCGGTTCAGTGAGCAACGCGGCATCCATTTCGTTGTTTTCTATCATCCTCAGCCGCAACACCATGTCGTTGATCTGTATGCGGAACACCATTTCAGGCGCCAGTCCGACGCTGTCAACGGCATAGTCGCCCAGCAGGTCCGTGGCCGAATAGCGCGTCATGGCCAGCATCTTGTCATTGAGCTGCTTCAGCTCCTTGATGCGGGCGTTGCGGTTGGTCAGCAGCTGCCAGTAGGCGCCGGTCGCCGTCAGATAGTCCAACGGCACGCCGAGCCCGACAAGCCGCTGTCCCCTCACGAGGTCGGTGACGAGCCCTTCCACCTTCCGCGCCTGCATGGCCTCGTCACAGTCCATCCGTGCGGCAAATCTTTTCAGTCTCACGTCGGCTCCCAGCCCCGCGAACAGGTCGTAGTGCTGGGCCACATAGAGCGGCAGACAGTCGAGCGTCGGCGTCACTGCAATCTTCAGCGCGGCCGAATCCTCCCGCGCCAAACGCTGGCGTTCGGCACGCGTGAGCCGCTTCTGCTCCTCATACGACGGTCCACAGGCGCCGATCAGCGCCGCCGAGACAAAGATCAGGATTATGCGTTTCATATATAATAATGTGTCCTCTGTTTGATTTCTATACGTTCGTTGTTGAGTTATATTGTCACTCGATTGATTTACATAATATGCCATTAACCGAAAAAAGGGCGCCCAACGTATTTATAATATACACGAGCCGCCCTTCCGAGTTATTAATGTGCGATATTAGCCTTTATCACGCTGCAAAATTAATAAATATTCTTCAAACTCAAAACGTATTTCCAATAAATACGCCCCCCAGCCCATCTTTTTCGCAGCAGCCGGCAATTTGCCGACTAAACAAGTGGCTGCGCCACGACCAATGTGCGCTGCCGAGGAGGTGAAATCGCTGCTGTCCGGAAGAAAACTTCATGTGGTAGCGGATTTCACAGCATGGGGTTATCTTCCGAACGGCCATGATTGAAAATCCACTACCAGCGTGAACTCGCTTGTGGGAAGTTTCTGGTATCTTTTAGGTGGGGCTCAGCCGGTTATCAGGTCCCTTTCATCCACTCAATGACATATCAAGCTCCCTTCCTTCGGGAGGGTTGGGGTGGGTTTCGGAGTCTTAGGCCCAGCTTGGTAGACTTCCCCCTGTCATCATAATATCACGGAATTTAACACTTGAAAAATCTCAAAATAGAAACGGAAAAACGGGAAAACGCC
>USFX01000091.1 GCA_900553965.1 uncultured Prevotella sp. | reverse complement strand
CTCCCGCCGCTATTTCTCCCACGTAGCTCCCGCTATGGAGAGGCTGAAAGCGGAGCTTGGGCTATAACTCCTAAAAGATTTCCATCTTCTTGCTATTCTGCCACTTTTACACTACCTTTGCACAATAACATCAAAGAAACCAACGAATATGAAGAAAATGATATGTGCGGCAGCGTGCTGCATGATGATGATGCCGCTCCACGCGCAGATGAAAATCACGGTGTCGAAAGACAGTCCGCTGTTCAAGCTCCAGATAGCCGAAATGGCCATAACCAACATGTATGTCGACAGCGTTGACGAGAAAAAGCTCGTCGAGGACGGCATAAGGGGCATGCTGGAGAAGCTCGACCCCCACTCGGCCTACCTGACGGCAAAGGAGGTCAAGGCCGCTGACGAGCCGCTGTCAGGCGGATTCGAGGGCATCGGAGTCCAGTTCAACATGATTGACGACACGCTCATGGTCATCCAGCCCGTCGTCAACGGGCCGTCAGAGAAGGCCGGAATCATAGCCGGCGACCGCATCGTGACCGTCAACGACACGGCCATCGCTGGTGTGAAGATGTCACGCGAGGACATCATGAGGCGTCTGCGCGGCCCGAAAGGGACAAGAGTCCGGCTGGGAGTGGTGCGCAACGGCATCAGCGAGACGCTCCAATTCACCGTCACCCGCGACAAGATTCCGGTCAAGACGGTCGACGCCGTCTATATGATACGTCCCGAAGTGGGATATATCCGCATCGGCAGTTTCGGCTCAACGACCCACACCGAGTTCATGGAAGGCATGAGACTGCTGCGCAAGAAGGGCATGAAGAGCCTCATCCTCGATCTTCAGGAGAACGGCGGCGGCTATCTCCAGGCAGCCGTCGATGTGGCGAACGAGTTCCTTCAGAGCGGCGACATGATTGTATATACCGACGGCCTGAAAGCCCCGAAATCCGAATACAGGGCCAAGGGCAACGGCTCGTTCACCAAAGGACGTGTCGTCGTGCTCGTGGACAGCTATACGGCGTCAGCCGCCGAAATTGTCACTGGAGCCATTCAGGACCATGACCGCGGCACGGTTGTCGGCCGCAGGACCTTCGGCAAAGGCCTCGTCCAGCGTCCGGTGAGCCTGCCGGACGGCTCGATGATACGCCTGACGGTGTCCCACTACTACACACCGGCCGGCCGCTGCATACAGAAGCCATACACCAAGGGTGGCGGCAAGGACTACGCCATGGACATGATGAACCGCCTGAAGAGCGGCGAGCTGACCAGCGCCGACAGCGTCCACTTCGCCGACTCGCTCAAGTATTACACTCTCCGCGACCACCGCACGGTCTACGGTGGCGGCGGAATCATGCCCGACCATTTCGTTCCGCTCGACACGACGCGCTACACGAAGTTCCACCGCATGCTGGCGGCAAAGAACGTCATCCTCAACGCCAACCTCCGCTACATCGACTCTCACCGCAAGGATCTCCAGAAAGCATACAAGTCGTTCAACACCTTCAATGCTTCATTTGAGATTCCGCAGAGCGTCATCGACGGCATACTGAAGGAGGGCGAACGCCTGGACATCAAGCCTAAGGACGACGAAGAACTCGCCACCACCCTGCCCTATCTGCGGTTGCAGCTCAAAGCCCTCGTCGCCCGCGACCTGTGGGACATGAGCGAATATTTCGCCGTGACCAACGAGAGCAGCGACATCGTCAAGAAAGCAATCGAGATATTGGAGTAAGGCCCCAGCCGGCCTCCCCAAAGGGAGGAGACCTGCGGGGATGAAAGGTCATGCGGTTTTATTTGCAAGGAGGGAAAACCATTAAGGAGGGGAAGCAACCAGTAGGGACATATTCTTGTATCTGTCCACCACCTAATATATACAATTGGCGGACAAATACAAGAATATGTCCCTACTGGTTTCTTCCCTTTTTACTGGGGAACCGGAGAATGCTCAGACTCTCATCGCAAGCGCGCGGTTTTCCTCCGCTTCCATTATTTCGCGCTCACCCGGGCCTTTGTCGTTGATACCGCAGAGATGGAGTATTCCGTGGATTATCACACGGTGGAGCTCCTCTTCATATTCCTTACCGAAGAGTTCGGCGTTCGACCTGACCGTATCGAGCGAGATGACAAGGTCTCCGCTGATGACGTCACCTTCGTCATAGTCGAAGGTGATTATGTCCGTATAGTAGTCATGGCCGAGATATTCACGGTTGACTTCCAATATCTTCTCGTCGTCCACGAACATATAGCCGATCTCGCCGACCCGTCTTCCGTGGGCAGCAGCAACGGCCTTAATCCACGCCGTAACTTCCCTTTTCTTTATTTTCGGCATAGCGATGCCGTCTGCATTGTATGTTATCATAATTGAAGTAAAACGAACCTAAAAACCCACCCCAACCCTCCCAAAGGGAGGGAGCTTGGAATGTATATTGTGATTGAAATTGGAAAGACAGTGCGTCGCAGTAGTGAACGGCGGCAGCCTACTCTCCATTCTTCACTCTTCATTTCCGATAGGCAGAAACTCACTCACGTCACGTCCGAAGTGCATCAGTTCCCTGACCATGCTGCTGCTGACGCTCTCAAACTGTGGCGCGGCGTAGAGCAGGATGGTCTCGACGCCGCCAATCCGGCGGTTGATGTCGGCCTGTTCGCGCTCATATTCAAAGTCCTTGACGCTGCGCACGCCCTTGATGATAAATCCGGCCTGTTCGCGACGGGCGAAATCGACGGTCAGGTCGCTGTAACTGCGCACCTCTATCCGCGGTTCGCCGGCATAGAGCGTCGCGATGGCGGCCACACGCTCGTCGGGCGTGAGCATCGTCTTCTTACGCTCGTTATAGCCAACACCGATGACGATACGGTCGAACAGCGGTAATGCCCGGCGGACGATGTCGTCGTGGCCGACGGTAAACGGGTCGAAACTGCCCGTGAATATTCCTGTCTTCATGTCTTTCCGTTCTATTAAGAAACTATTCCGGCGGCAAAGTTAGCACTTTTTTTAAAGCCGAAGACAGAATTTTCAACGCAAAGACGCAGAGATGCAAAGTTTTTATTGGTTTTGGGTGGGATGATAAGTATGTTGCAACAATTAATTTATGCTTTGAACAGAGACACGGAGACACAGAGGATAATATAACTCTATGTCTCCGTGTCTCTGTGTTCAAAAAACTTATTATAAAGTAATAATGAATACTTTAAGTTCAGCGGTTCACATACTTGCCACCGTCGCGTATGACAAGTCCTTTGGCCGAACGGCTGACGCGCTGCCCGCCGACGTTATAGGCATGTTCACCGGCCATGCTGCCGCTCTTGTCAGACGCGACAACCGTGATGGACGTCGCCGGACCGAGGGTGACAGGGGCGGACATGGGCGAGAGGATGCCGTGCTCGTTGGCTGACTGGACGGTCACGATGTCGCCGGCGTTGCCCGTGAATGTCGGTTCGGTGACGAAAGCCTGCGGGCGGCCGTTGACCGTCACGACGTAGCATATAGCGAAGGCGTCGGGCGTCCATGAGGCGACATTACCGTTGACCGTGACCGCTGGCGTCTGCGTCTTCTCCACGGCCGGCAGCGGATTCCATACACCGGTGGAGGCATCGGCCGTCCCGTCACCGGCCATCACGTTCTCGACGGTATAGGAAGCGATGTCCGAGGGCGAAAGCCAGTTCTTCGACTCGCCGGTGACCCGTGTTCCATTGTCCATATAGTAGTAGTCCTTGCGCGAAGCATCCTGATGGACCTTGTTGCCGTCCTCGTCGGCGAGGTCGTCAGGCAGCTGGTTGCCGTTCTTGTCGCGTATGTCATAGACGGCCCAGAGAGCCGGCAGACCACCCATAGTCTCCGACCAGTAGCCGCTGATGGGCGTCAGCTCCATGACGGTGTGGAGGAAGACGGTCTTGGGGAACTCATGCCAGGGACGTCCCAGAGAGATGGAATAGGTCGATGGATCGGCGGCATAGTGGGTCGTGATGGTCGTGTTGTTGAACACGTAGCCCCAACGGGTCTCCTTATCGTGATTAGGCGCGACAATCCAGCCTCCCTTGTCGCGGTTGATGTCGAGCGTGGTGTTCTCAAACCATACGTCGCCGTTGCCGTAGATGAAGTCCACCGAGCCTTCTATCGTCGAGTTGTTCCAGAACGAGCGCTTGAACGTGCCGTTGGTCTTGTATGTGTCCTGATATGAGCGTGCCCTCACGCCGTCGAAGACGATGCGGTCGGCGTCGGTGTTGAGACACAGCGCCTGCGGACCGGCCTTGCGGTCCTTGGTCCAGTTCTCGTTGTCGACGGTCACTCCCGACATGAGGAACCCGTCGCCACCGGCCTGCACCTCGATTGTCGCACCGGCATTGACATGATACCACGGCTTGCGCCAGTTGCTCTTGTCACCGCCGTCCTGACGGTCTGAAGCGATGAAGACCTTCTCGACGTCCTGACCGATGAGGTGGACGTTGGGCTTGTTGACACTGACGATGCGGCAGTCGTCATACGCCACCGTGCCGTCCAGACTCTTGCCGTTGCCGCCGATGCGCTCCGTGGTCGTCATCGTCTCGTCGGTCCAGCGGGTTCCGTAGCTCGAATTGAAATAGGGGTTGGGGTCGTCATAGTAGCCTTCCTTGACATAGATGAGATAGGGCTTGGCCGAAGCCGCCGGAGCATCGTTGATGGCGTCCTGGATGTAGCGGTACTGGCGGGGCATCTGCTCCGTCGCAGGGATGCTCTCGCCGTAACCCAAGGAGAGCGTCTTGTCGACCACGGCGTCAAATATTCTTGCCGTCGGTTTGCTGCGCTCCATGACGGTGAATGTCAGCGACATGGCCGGAGCACTGTTGCCCGAGCGGTCGGTCACATAGCCCTCGGGCATCGTGAAGGTGTATGTCCGGCCGTATTCGAGGCCTACGTAGCTGAACTCGACCGAACGTGTGTTCCACACCGGAGAGAGGGGTTTGTCGCCGAGCGTGGCCTCGCCGTTGACGAGATTGCCGGCCTGGATGCGCTCGTCGTAGGAGATGATGATACGTCCCGAGGCCGATATGCCCGTAGCCTTGTCGGCAGGGACGGTGCCCGTGACGGCAGGAGCGACCTTGTCGTCTTCCACTTCGGCCGTGCCCATGACGTAGACATTGCCCACGCCCGACTCCGAGTGCTGATAGTAGTCAAGTCCGTCAAATGTTCCCACGGGACTGTCCGTGCCGTATGTCGCCGCGCCCGTGCCGGTGATGCGGATGTAGACGAGGTCACGGCCCATAGCGTCGGCCGGGATGGCGAAACTGAAGTCGGTTATCTTGCTTGCGCCAAGGGTCTCGCAGACGGCACCGTCGATGTCGGTGAACCGGGTGCCGTCGAGCGAATACTGCGCCTTATAGGTCTTGTCGGCGTTGTTCTTGGCACACATCTGCGACACGAACGTTGCCGACGTGAACTTACGGGTGGAGAACTCATACTGCCACGCGATGTCCGTCGTCCGGTAGCCGTTCTGGTAGAGGCCGTTGAGTCCGGCCGTCACGACGCCCACACGGTTGCGGACGACCGGCGTTCCGCCGTCCTGGGTGTAGGCGGGAGAACCGTCGGTGACCTTGACCACCAGCGAACGGGCGTTGCGCTCGCCGTCCCACGTGATGTCGGCCGGGAAAGGATAGTTTGTCGTTGTGGGGTAAGCATACGCCTGGGTCTTGCTTGCGTCGAAGACGGCGATGAAGTCCTGGACCTCATACTCTGCCGTCAGGTCCATATCGCCGCTGACCCGGACGAGGCGCGGGTTGGCGGTGGAACCGTCCTCCCACTTCACGAAGTTGAGGATGCGCGACACCTCGGCCGTTGCCGTGATTTCCTCTCCTTCTTCATACTTGCCGTTGTGCTCGTCGGGCGAGAGTGTCACGGAACCGACGGAAAGCTCGGCGTCGTTTTTGACGAATGTCCTGACGGTGTAGACCGGTATGGTCTCAAACTCAGCCACGAAAGACTTGTCGGCGTCCATCGTGAAACGGATCTGCTCGTCGGTGGAATAGTCACGGCCGTCGAGCGTCCACTTGCTGAATCGATATCCGAAATTGCGACTGGCCGTCAGCGTGACGGTCTTGCCCTCCTTCACCGTGCTGCCGGCCGGTACGGCGGTGATTGTTCCTGCGTCGGCCGGAGAGACCGCCGTCGTCAGGGTGTACTTCGCACCGGAGGAGGCCGCGTCGGTGGCTACGCCCTCTATCGTCACATCCTTCAGGCAGAAGGTCTTGCCGGAAGCCGCGGAGCCGTAATACGGATAAAGGCGTACATATATCGTCTCGCCGTCGGAAATGGAAACTACCGGCACGGTCGATACATAGTACGCCTTGTTGGAGGTCATGCTTGTCTGCCAGAGAAAGTTGGTGGTGTTGGCCTCACCTGTGGGAAAGTCGGGGCTCGTGCTGTAATAAGCCTTGAACCTCATTCCGTTTCCACCGGCACCGCCGGCGTAGAACGAGATTTTGTTGACGGCAATCTGTATGTCGGCGGGAGCCGTCATGCCGAACTGTATGTAGCGGTTGCTGTTCTCGTCCTCCTCGCCGGCCGGCCAGTTGTTTCCCTCGATGCAGTTGCGCTGGACCCGCGGGTTTTGGCCATCGTATGCCGTGCCGCTCCAGTCGGCCTTCGCGTTCATGGTGTTGTAGTCCTTCGCATACATGCTGCTGAAAGTCTCGGGAAGCGCGTTACACGGACCTGTCACCGTCACGTCGGTATTTGCGGAAAGGTCGTAAAGGACCTTTACGGCCGTGCCGCCTTCGAGCGAGATGGCCTCTGCCGTGAGTTCCATCTCACCGGAGAGCGAGCCGCACGACGCCGTGAGCCTGCCGGCGATAACGCCTTGTGAGGTGACGTCGAGCTTTATGTAGAGTGTCTGGATGAGCGTCGAACCGGTATAGTCGGCTGTCACTTCTGTCGAGTAGTTGGTGCCGTCGGTGGAGACAAGATAGCCGCCCGTGGCCGAAAACGTGAACGTCCCTGTGGCAGAGGGTAGCGAGAAAGCCGATACGTTGACGGTCTTTGTCAGCGTCTGACCGACGTATGCCTTGCCGAGATTGCCCGTTGAGGGTGAGAATGTGATTTCGGAAGAGAGGATGGTGTGGTCGGCGAGGAGTTTCAGGACGGCCTTCTTCTTAGTGTCTGTCTCTGCGGCGCACCGGTCTTTCACGAGCTGTGCGAACTGGCGCGCGATCAGTGTCGCACCGAACGGCGACGGATGGGTGCCGTCACCCTTCCATCCCTTCTGCTCGTCGGTGACGCAGAAGATGTTTTCCGTGCAATAGTCGGCCCCGAAACTCTCATACATCGTCTTCGTAGCCGCCGTGAGGTCAACGTATGGCACGTCGTCGTAGGCGTCGGCCACCTTCTTTGCCTGAAGCGGATAGTTCATCGTGCCGTCGTCGGACGTCTTGCCGGTGTAGTTGGCCGTGTAGACGCCGTTCTCAATCTTGTCGAACTTCTGCCACAGATTGTGCTGACCGGCCGGTGTTATCGTGTTTCCGGAGAAGTATTTGCGGCATATCGCGCCAACAACGATGGGAGTCGCGCCGGCCGCCTTGGCCTCGTCGATATATGCTTTTATATAGGTGGGGAAGGTTTCGGACGGATGGGTACCGCGATATTTGTTGGAATAGTCCCAGTCGGCAGGCTTTTGGGACGGGTTGGCCTTGAAGAACTCGTCAAGCGCGTCGCCGTCCGCGCCGCCGCATTTCTCGTCGTTATGGGCAAACTGGATGATGACGATGTCGCCCGGACCAATCTGCGGTTTGATGGTTGGCCAGAAAGCGGTCTCCTTATAGAAGGATTTGCTGGACGCTCCGGACTTCGCCTTGTCGATGATCTCTATCTCATCGGCATTGAAGAACTGCTGAAGCATCTGCGCCCAACCGCGCTTGTTGCCGTTCTCGTCCTGCAAGGCCGCGGTGGAATCGCCGAGAATCCACACCTTGCGCACGGCATCCGCCGGTACGACGAAAAGCATAGTGAGACACATCAGTGTCAGGAAGGTTTTTTTCATGCTGTTTTAATTTGATTAGTTTGAACGCTGCAAAATTATTGCTGCGGCATGAAAAGAGAGGGTAAAGTCGGGTCATTTCGAGGGGAAAATCGTGTCAAAACGCAATAAAGGGGCGTTTCCTGCGACGGGAAACGCCCCTTTGTTGCGGTATTGTCATGTCAATGATGAACTTTTATTGTGCTTTGACGACTATGGATGTGTTTTGACGATTATGGATTAGAGTCTCTGAGTTCGCGCGGCGTCATGCCCGTTGAGGCCTTCACGCATTTTGCAAAATACTTCGGATCGGAAAAGCCGCAGGCGTATGCTATGTCCGCGGCAGGTACGTCGGTCTCCTTCAGCATCTTCACGGCACGCTTCATCCTCGCCTCTTTCAGGAAGTCGGCAGGCGTGACACCGAGCAATTGGCGCATCTTGCGGTTCAGTCCCGAGCGGCTCACGGCTGCGGCGGCAGCCATGTCATTGATGCTTATGTCACTGTTGGAGATGTTCCGCTCCGTGAAATCGGCTATTTTATTCATAAATGCCTCGTCTTCGGCCGACAGACGCGGGGCAATGACAATGGGCTCGGGACGCTGTTCGGCGTGCTGTTTCGGCTCAGCCGGTGTATTGCTATAATCCTCTTTCTTCTGGTCAAGCAGCAGCAGATAGGCTTCGAGCGTCTCCTTACGGCGCTTCTCCAGCGTGCGGACATATATGATAATGTATGTAAGCAGCACGATAAGCCCGGCGACGACAATCATAAGGAGCATCCGGCCGTACCAGGTCTCAAAGAATGTCGGCTCCACGACTATCGTCACGGTGCGCACGTTGTCCGTCCACTGGCCGAGAGCGTTGGTCGAACGTATGCTCAGCGTGTGCGTTCCGGCCGCAATGTCACGGAAATCGATGCTGTTTGTGGCCGTCGGATGGCTCCAAAGGCTGTCTTCATCCAACTTCGTCGCATAGCGGATGTATCGGTTTCCGGTGAAATCGAGGGCTGAGAAACTGAGAGTAAAGTCACGTTGGGAAGGGTTGATTACGATTGTGTCCCTGTAATCGACGGTATAATCAACAACGTAATCGGAGGAAATGCCGGCCGTGCGAAGTCCCGTCAGAGCAATGCGGGGCCTGTAATCGACGGCATAGAGGTCGCTTGCAGCAACGGCAAGCACGCCTGTCTGAAGAGAAATGAGCAAACGCCCGCCGGGCAAAAGCAACGGTTCGGCGTCGGAGAATTGCAGGTTCTCGCCCCAGAACGACTTCCCGAAGTTCTCCATCCGCGAGGTATTGGTGTCCAGCAACGACAGCATGTTGTTGCACTGGACAAGCAGAACACTGTCATTAAGCGGGGCGCAAGCCATAGTCACATCCGACCCGAGGCCGTTCTTCAGGCCGTAATGACGGAAAGATAATCTGTCGGCGTGAAGATTTTCCGTGAGCAGAAGATTGAGGCCGCCGCTCTCCGTCGTCACGAACACACGTCCACGACAGTCTCTTACGACGTTCATCGTAGCATTGTCGGACAGACTTTCCGCACGGTTGGCCTCCCTGACGTGCATCCGCCAGCACATCCGGTCCAGCGGCCGGTATATATTGTCGGCGATGAGAAGGCCTGTCGTGGTTGTCGCTATCAGCGTTCCGTCGTCAAGGATGAGCAGTCTTCTGATGCGGAGACCCTTTGTCGCAGCAATCGGTTCAATGACATAGCGTCCGTCCTTGCGGCTCACGACACTGATTCCGCCGACATGCGTGGCTACCCACAGCCGTCCACGGCGGTCCGTCTTCAGGTCATAGACGTTCCAGGAGTTAAGCCCGTCGATGTGTTCAATACTGTCGCCGTGCAGCCGGAACAGACCGTCCGGCTTGCAACCAAACCACATCGCGCCCTCGCTGTCCTCGCAAATGCTGTACACGGGATAGAACTCCGTATCGCTGTCATGCAGCCGTCCGTCCTTTCCCATATATCCGAGCAGCCTGAGATTGCTGTCGAGCACCGTCAGCCGTCCGTCCTTTGTGCCGATCCACACCCTCCCAAGGCGGTCACGGTACATCAACCGTGTGACGGTACCGGGCACGGCGTCCACCCGCCGCCACTTCCTCTCACGCGGCACACTGCGGAAAAAGCCGTCCGAAGTTATCTTCCAATGTATGCCCCTGTCGTCCGTAAAGCCGCCCGTCCGGGAGCCGTTGTCCTTGAATAGCCTGCGTGCTGTCCTCTCCTGAGAGCCTCCGACACTGACGAACCGCGCCGTCCGCACGTCAAAGAGGAACACATCGTCGTCAACGAGACAATAGATATTGCCAACGGCCGACAACGGCGTCACGTCATAGTCGAGCACGATATTGCGAAAGCGACAGCTGCCCATATTGTTTCCGTCACCCGGCATCGCCTTAAAAGCCACGAAACCGTAGCCGTCGAAACGATAAAGTCCGTTCCACGACGAAAGCCACAGAAAGCCCTTGCGGTCCTGAAGAATCTGCGTTATGTGCTGATGGGACATGTCGGACATATCATCAAGATTGTCCGTCACATAGTCTTCCGCCTCCATTCCGTATGCTGCGGAAGAAAACAGCGCCGTCAGTATAATCAGCAGCAAAGTCACAAGCAGGGCATTATCAATGTCATAGACCGGTTATATGCGAATCGTATGGAAACCGTAGTGGCCCGCCGGCTATTCAAACAAATCC
>USFX01000090.1 GCA_900553965.1 uncultured Prevotella sp. | reverse complement strand
CCTGCTCGTCGTGCTGGTCGCCGCCCACGGCTATCCCTACCCGCGGACGCTGGCCTACAACGAACCGCTGCGCCACCGCATTCCGATGATCTGGACGGGCGGGGCCGTCGCCCGGCCGCGTGTGGTGGAGGACTACGCCTCGCAGATCGACATTGCCGCGACGCTGCTCGCCCAACTGGGCGTTCCGCACGACGATTTCGATTACAGCAAGGACATTTTCGCACCGACCCCCCCCCGTAAGTTCGCCTACTACGCCTTCAACGACGGTTTCGGCGTGGTCGACGCCTCGGGCGAGGCGGTGTGGGACGCGACGGGCGGCCGTGCCGTGACGGAGACGAATCCCGAACTGCTCGACGTGGGGCGCACGATGTTGCAGACGACTTACGTGGATATCGGACGCCGCTGAAAATACCCCTTTTTAGGTATTGCGGCACGGCGCTTGTCCGCATATCTTTGTGGCGTCGAAATGAATACCTGATGGCAGGTATAAGTCCCCCTTGGCAAAGGGGGATTGGGGAGGATTGTCAATATGGAACCGGCGCGGTAGGCGCTGTAACGGGAATCCGGTGCATTCCATGTTTGAAATCCGGGCGAAAAAAATTCAATCCGATGCACCGGATTCACGTTGTCTATGTATAAAAATGGTGGATATGCGGGTGACGACCGGATGTGCGATCTGGTCTGCGACCGCTATGCCGTGTTGCAGGTGATGAGCCGTTTCGGCATTGCGCTGGGATTCGGCGACAAGACCATCGCCGAGGTGTGCGCCGAGAGCAGGGTGGACGCCGCGACGTTCCTCGCCGTGGTCAACATGCTGATGAACTTCGGCAACGGCGCGGAGCTGGCCGGCGAGGTCTCGGTCCGTTCGCTGACCGACTATCTGCACAACTCCCACGGCTATTTCCTGGACTTCCGGCTTCCGGCCATCCGGCGGAAACTGATCGAGGCGGTCGACTGCGCCCTAAGCGACGTTTCGTTCGCCATCATGCGCTTTTTCGACGAGTATGCCGCCGAAGTGCAGCGCCACATGTTCCAGGCCCTGGGCTTCACGCCCGAGCAGGCCGAGGCCCAGTTCGGCTTCCTCATCAACGCCTTCAAGTATGGCGCTCCGCCTCACGCCGGCCTTGCTTTCGGTCTCGACCGCTTCGTGAGCATCTTCGCCAAGCTCGACTCCATCCGCGACTGCATCGCCTTCCCGAAGAACAACAGCGGACGTGACGTCATGCTCGACGCCCCGAGCAAACTCGACCCGAAACAGCTCGACGAACTGCAGTTGCGCGTTGATTTGCATCAAGAATAATCAATATTTACATAAAAAGCGCTGAAAATCATCAATTTAATGCGTAAAAAGTTTTGCCGTTAGAAGATAAAATTTTACTTTTGCAGCCGAATTGATACAGCAAGCAAGCTGTAATCATTCAATCGGGTATTATTAATTTTATTATGGCAGAAAAGAAAACGACAAAGAAGGAGACTGCAGTAAAGTCTGCAGAAACCAAGAAGGCCACTGTGAAGAAGGCCTCAACAACGAAGAAGCCGGCAATCGTGCTTAGCGCAGAAAATGCAGGCTTCAAGGCCGGAGATGTTTATCAGGCACTGGCAGCGGCCGAAAAGGCGCTTACTCTGAAGGAAATCGCAAAGGCAGCAGGCATCAGCGAGGAAGAGACCCTGCTCGGAATGGGCTGGCTTTTCAAGGAAGGCAAGATTGTTCTGGCAGAAGACAAGATTACACTGGCTTGATACCTGAATGCAGAAACTATAAATAAAGACCGGTAAGGCCATTGAGCTTTACCGGCCTTTTTTATGTTCAAGAAAAGAAAGGGACATGGTTACGGAATACGACAGACAGATACTCACCATCCTCTATGACGTCGGACAAGACGGCATCAGCGTGAAGTCGCTGGCAAAACATGTGCTCAACATGAACACAACGCTATTCTTCACACCCGATGCTGCCGAAATCCACCGCTACGTCCAGCAGTATCTCCTGCGCAATTCACGCCCGCCTCATCCGCTCGTGGAGACCACCGGACAGCGCGGCCACTACCGGCTGAACATGAGTGAGCTGGACAACGCCGGACAGCTCCTGCTCGAATTCCGTGACGATAAACCGCAAAAAGAAGAAGAGGAGAAGCCCCGGCAGGATTTCTCGCTCGATATGTTCGCCTGACCAAAAACCATAAGAAGACAATATCAGTATCCAGATGAAAATATGTCAAAATGCAAGTGAGGGTGTTGGCACACCCTCACTTGCATTTCAACACACTCCGGTGGTGATACCACAAAAAAGGTATCGCCCGCCGGAAAGACACATGTCATTTCAGTTCCTGATACACCTCTTCATACAAAGCCAGCAGTTCGTTGGCCGATTTCTCCCACGAAAACTCCAGCGAACGCTCCAATCCACGCAAAAGCTCACGATCCCGGAGCCCTTCATCTGTCTCCAGCCATTCCGTCATGCCGGCAATATCCTCATAATCATCCGGATGAACCAGCGTCCAACATTTGCCCGCAATCTCCGGAATGGCGGTCGTGTCACTCGCAAGAATAAACGTTCCGCAGGACATTGCCTCCAGCAGCGGCAGTCCGAAACTCTCGCGAAGCGATGGATAGAGCAGCGCAAATGCACCGTTATAAACGCCCGGCAAATCGCTGTGGGGGATATAATCGACCGGCACTATATACTCACGGGCGGCCTCCAGACCGTATTTCTTCAGAATTGAATCAATAATTTTAGGATCGAGATCAGCCACAAGGAGCTTGCGCTTGATGTGCGATACAAGAACATACGTGCCGTATCCCCGCAAAGCCGTCTCGGTGTTCTTCTTCGGGTCGGTATTTCCGAAGAACAGGATATAGCCCGGCTCGTCGATATATTTGCGGTAGATGGGTGACGCATCTTCCATAGGGTAGAAGCTGGCGTCACAGGCGTTATATATCATTGTCATCTTGTTGCGCGGCAGTTTCAGCTTCTCGATGATATTGTTAAGCTCATAGTTAGACACCGTTATTATCCTGCGGCACTTGTCGAGAATTCTCGGCACGACAAAACGGCGGTAAATCCGACCCAGATTCTGATAGAGAGACGTGTTGCGCTTGTCCCTCGGTTCAAGGAAAATGATGTCGTGGAGCGTGAGCACCAACGGTATTCCACGGTTCCAGACGGGCGCCGTGTTGCTTGTGCAGTGCAGAAAATCAACCTTGTCACGCTTCGCCGCACGCGGAAGCGCGAACTGCTCCCACAGAGGATATGAAGGACAGCTGAGTTCAACCACATGAAAATTCGACGTACTTTCCAGGCATCGGTCCTCTCCGGGCTTCACATATATGAAGTATTCGTTTTCATGGTCTATACTCTGCAGTTCCTTAATCTCATTCAACACGACAAAATCCATTCCGTGTTTTTTCTTGCGGAAGATTCTCTGTGCTTCTATTCCTATTCTCATAATTGTTGGTATTAAGATTTTAAAATTGTTGGTTTGGATTATTCTATTTGTTGGTTTGGATTATTTTATTTGTTGGTTTGGATTATTCTATTTGTTGGTTTCAGATTATTTTCCTCACCGTCGCCGGCACACCGGCCACAAGCGAGCCCGAAGGAACGTCGCGCGTGACCACTGCTCCGGCCGCAACGACAGAATGACGGCCGATGCGCACACCCGGCAGAACGACGGCGTTGGCCCCGATCCAGACGTCATCCTCAATGACAATCTGCGACGTGCTGACGCCCTGGGCGTCAATCGGGAGCGACGGATCGGCGAAATTGTGGTTCAACGCGGATATGGTGATACCCTGGGCGAGGTTGACATGGCTGCCGATGGTGACGGGTCCGATGACTGTTGAGTGGAGTCCGATGCGGGTGTGGTCGCCGATGACCACATCGCCGACGGCGTTGTTGATGCACGAGAACGACTCCACCACGCTCCGCCGTCCAATGGAGAAACGGCGGTAAGGCGGTGTGTCCATCCTGACGGAACTGTAGATGACGGAACCCCGGCCGCGATGCTGGTAGAGCGGGGCCATAACGCGGACATACCAACGCGGCCGTGTCTGAACCTGATTCATGATGATGAAATCCAGCAGCCTTTTAAGCGCCGGACTCGACTTCAGCCGTGTCCTGATGGTGTCCTTGTCAATGGATAACGTCATAATAGCTACAAATTTAATAATAAATTGCCATTATCCAAAATTTTTACTCTATATTTGCAGTAAAAATGGCCGAAATATGAAAATATTGTTCCTTGTATATCACGGATTTTCAGAAATAAGCGGTATCACGAAGAAAATACGCAATCAGGTGAAGGGGCTCCGTGAGAACGGTCACGAGGTTCATGTGTGCTACTATACGTTCTCGCCGGAGGGCCGGCGGTGCCGCTATGTCGACGACACCGTCATCGCCGATTACGGCACGGGATGCCTTGCCGCCATACGCCAACGGCTGTCCTACGGCTGCATATATGACTATTGCATAGCGCAGGACATACAGCTGGTCTATGCCCGCAGCTTCATGAACGCCAATCCGTGGCTCATCCGCCTTTTCTCGCGGTTGCGCCGGGCCGGAATCAGGGCCGTGACGGAGATCCCGACGTACCCCTACGACGGTGAGTTTGTCGGCTTCCCGCTGCTCGCGAGGCTCGGACTATACACAGACAAGATGTTCCGCCGCAGACTGTCGGCGCAGATGGACGCCATGGTGACGTTCTCCGATGCCACCGAAATATTCGGCCAGCGGACCATAAACATCAGCAACGGTGTCGACATGGACTCCATTCCGCTCCACCGCCCCACCCCAACACCAGGCGAAATCCACATATTGGGCGTGGCCGAAGTGCACTATTGGCACGGCTTCGACCGCATGATTGCCGGTCTGGGAGAGTATTATAATAAAGTGGAACGGCCGCGCGAGATATTTTTCCACATCGTCGGCGGCGTGGCCCAAAGCGAGATGCACGACTCGGTGCATGCCCCCGGATTTGCCGAACTGATTGAGCGGTACTGCCTCGGCGACCGTGTCATCTTCCACGGACAGCTCCACGGTGACGCTCTTGACGCCGTCTTCGACCGCTGCTCCTTTGCCGTGGGCAGCCTCGGACGCCACCGCAGCGGCATCACCGACATCAAGACGCTGAAGAACCGGGAGTATGCCACGCGCGGACTGCCGTTCATCTATTCCGAGCGGGACAGCGACTTCGACGACAAGCCATACGTCATGAAAGCGCCGGCAGACGAATCGCCCATCGACGTAAGGGCGGTTCTGGACTTCATCGACAGCCATACCTTCACGCCGCAGGAAATCCGCGACACGGTCGGGAGCATGTCGTGGAAGAACCAGATGAAGATTGTCGTGGACAGCATAATGGGCCAATGACCCGCGGGAAACAGGCGGACGAAACGTAAAACACGCACGACAGACACACAGATCTTTCATTTAAGAAGTGTTACACGGCCCATGTAACGATGTGACACGGCCCGTGTAACGATGTTACGCGGGCCGAGTAACGCCGTTACATGAGCCGTGTAACACAGTCGAGCCATGAGCGACATACCGTCATGACAGGCAAGAAGAAACGAATTGACGGCCTTCAGCGCTTGCGTTTCAACCAAAAGACAGCCATCGAACGCAAGCCGACATAGCGCAGATAGCCGGATCTGAGGGCGCGCAGGAACAGGGCCGGCTTGTCACGAAGGGGCATGACGTGGCCCGCATGAAACACAATCGGGAGAGTGAAGCGCATATAACGCTCAACGGTCGCGTTGGACAGGAACGGTCTCAACTCGTCCATCACGGTCAGATAGCAGCTGAGATTGCGCCGCGTGAAGCCGTGACCCATGACCGACGTGCGCCTCACGCGGTGGCTGACCAGCGTTCGCCGGAGGCCGCAGATGCGGTTGCTGCGAAGAAAAAGCAAGGTGGTGAAGAGTTCGTCCTCGTGGATGATGCCGGCGCGGAAGCGCACACCGGCGCGGCGGAAGAAGGAAGTGCGGATGATGTAGAGCCACACCACGGAGTTGTAACGGTGGTTGTCCATCATCAGATTCAGCAGTCCGGCGCCGTCGTAGAGCCGGTCTTCGGCCAGCAGACGGGTCTGACGGTAGTCCCATGAAAGCGGGGCGGCCCCCTCCTCATACATTATATCGGCGTCGAAAAGGCAGATTTCAGCGTCCATGGCCTTGGCACGGTTGTATGCCAGTTCCAATGCGTCGGGGCCTATCACGTCGTCGGCATCCATGAAATAGACATATTCGCCCGTCGCAAGCTCCATTCCGCGGTTGCGCGCCACCGAAGCACCGCCGTTCTGCTGGTGCAGACACGTTATCCTGCTGTCGCAGGCGGCATAACGCTCGATGATTTCGCCGCTGCCGTCTGTTGACCCGTCATCCACGGCGATGACCTCAATATCGCGCAAAGTCTGTGCCAGCAACGAGCCGAACGTGGCGTCAAGATATGGCGCCACATTGTAGACGGGGATTATTATGCTGACCTTTATCATACAGGTTTTTTGCAAAAATACGACAAAATGTTGATTATTCCAAATCTTTTTTGTAAGTTTGTAGGCATAAAGACAAACTTACAGTCATGCTATGAACGCAGACGAACCGAAATATAAAATAGTCTACTGCACACCCGCGCTGTATATGGCGGGCGGCGTAGAACGCGTGCTGACGCTCAAAGCCAACCATTTCGCCGAACACTACGACCACGACATCACCATCATTATTACGGAAGGGCGTGACAAACCGCTGTTTTATCCGCTTTCTCCGAAGGTCAATGTCATCAATCTCGACATCAATTTTGAAGAACTCTGGGGCCAGCCGTTCACCCGCAAGGTCATGCTCTACCTGAAAAAGCAGCGCGAGTTCCGCCGCAAGCTGCGGGAACAGCTGATGCACATCAGGCCCGACATCACCATAAGTCTGCTCCGCCGCGAGATAAATTTCATCACGTCCATTCCCGACGGCAGCCGTAAGATTGGCGAACTTCATGTCAACCGGGCCAACTACCGCAACTTCGAAGCCAACGACACGAACATCCTCAAACGCCTTTTCGCGCGTTTCTGGATGAGCAGTCTCGTGAGAAAGCTGCGTCGTCTTGACCGTTTCGTCGTCCTGACGGAAGAGGATTTCCGGTCATGGGGAGAGCTCCGCAACGTCACGGTCATTCCCGACCCCATGTCATTCCGGCCGACCCGCGTCAGCCGGCAGGAGCACAAGCGCGTCATTGCCGTTGGAAGATACGCCTATCAGAAAGGATTCGACCTGCTGCTGGAGGCCTGGAGCAGGATTGAGAAGCAGGTTCCGGACTGGCAGCTGGCCATCTACGGCATGGGCGACCGCGCTCCATACGAGCAACAGGCGACCCGGCTGGGACTGGACATGACCCGCTGTCACATCAACGGAAGCACGACAGACATAGAGAAGGAATATTCCGAAAGCTCGCTCTTCGTGCTCAGCTCACGTTTTGAGGGCTTCGGAATGGTGCTCGTCGAAGCCATGTCATGCGCCCTTCCAGTCGTTTCATTCGCCTGTCCGTGCGGTCCGCGCGACATCGTCAGCAACGGGCGCAACGGTCTACTGGTCGAAAACGGAAACGTGGAACAGCTCGCCAAGGCCATGCTCAGCCTCATCTCTGACGACGACATGCGCCGGCGGATGGGCCAATCGGCCAAGGACGACGCGCGGCGCTTCGACATGGACGTCATTGCCGGGAAGTGGCAGGAGTTGTTCAAAACAACTATGAATTCCAAACAATCCCATTGATATGGAATATGAAGTAACGATAGGAATACCGCTTTACAACGCAGAGCGTTTTATCCGCCCCACCCTTGAGTCGGCACTCGCCCAGACTTTCCCGAGCATCGAGTTTCTCATCGTCGACGACTGCGGCACGGATGGGTCGGCTGAGATTGTCAAGGACATGCAGACCGGCCATCCTCGGGGCAACGACATACGCCTCGTGAGACAACCGCGGAACATGGGTGTCGGTCCGGCGCGCAACCGGATTATCGACGAGGCCCGCGGCCGCTATCTCTATTTCATGGATGCCGACGACCTGATAGCGCCGGAAACAATCAGCCTTCTTCACGAAAACGTGACAAAACACGCCGCCGAAATAGCGTTCGGGTCGTACAAGAAAGTCATCTATAAGCCGTCGGGAGACAACGACGGAGCGTCCGGAGAAAAAGAGCTGTACTCCTATCCCGACGCCGTTCTGACAGGAAAGGGATGCCTCGCGGAGTTCGCCTTCCGCAAGTACGGCGGCATACAGGCGGCTGTATGGAACTGGCTCGTCGACCTCAGCTTTCTCCGCGCCACGGGCCACCGCTTCATCGACGCCAGCTATTGGGAGGACATGGTCTTCACCTACACCCTCACGACATTCGTCTCGCGGGCGGTTCTTCTCCCCGATGTCACCTATTCGTATATGTGCCGCGAGGACTCGCTGTCCAACTACCAGCGCCGCGACCTCATCGCCAAGAGCGAGGTGACGGCCAACGTGGCTACGGTTGACGTCCTGAAGTGCGTCGCGAGAGACCGGCTCATGGGGCGCCCGTATCTCGGCAACTGGTGTTACAACGTCATGATGACCGACTTCTACATCATCTGCAACGCCATCCGAAACCGCGACATCATCCGGCCGGCCGTCACACCGTCCGAACTCCGCTCCTTCATGAGCCATCCGCTGCGGCTGGGGGAAATCCTCCGGCTGGGACGTCTGCGCGGAAAGAACCTTTTTCTATATACGCTCGGAAAACTCCCCGCCGGCCTGTCCGTATGGATTATCGGCTTTCTGGGCCGGCGGAAAGGACTGATCTAACAATACTACAACCATGGCCTGGTACGACAAATATCTCTCCATCTACGGACGTCCGTTCGACGACGTGCCCGAAACAATCGTCAGTCAGACGCGCGACCGCCTGTCCGCTATGCAGAGCGACGACCCTCTGGTGTCCGTCGTGGTCATCGCCTACAACGAGGCCACGCGTCTTCCGGCATGCCTGTGGTCCCTCAGCGACCTCAAGGCAGACTATCCGCTGGAAATCATCGGGGTCAACAACAACTCAAAGGACGAGACTGAAAAGGTCTACGAAGCCTTCGGCGTGCACTACATCAACGAGCCGAAGCAGAGTCCGGGATACGCCCGTCAGTGCGGACTGGCCCACTCACGGGGCAAATTCCACTTCTTCATCGACGCCGACACCATGTATCCGCCACGCTACGTCGACCTCATGATGGAGCGTCTGAAGCGTCCCGGAACGTCCTGTGTGGGCACGTTCTGGAGCTTCTATCCCGACGAACGCCACTCGCGGCTGTCGCTGTGGATATTTGAAGCGATACGCGACATGTTCCTCTTCGCCCAGCATTTCAAGCGGCCGGAACTGTGCATACGCGGCATGACGTTCGCTTTCCGCGCCGACTACGCCCGCGAAGTGGGCATACGGACTGACATCCGCCGCGGCGAGGACGGCTCGCTGGCACTCGGACTGAAGCGCTACGGCCGCATCGCCTTCCTCCGCAACCGCCATGCAAGGGTCGTCACGGGCTACGGAACGCTCAACGAGAGCTCCATCTGGCAGAGCCTTCTCAACCGCATCCGGACGCAAGGCCGCGGCCTGACCCGCATCTTCTACAGGAAGGAACACTATGAAGACTCGGAAGAAAACATCATAAAGAGACAGTGATGAGAATAGTTTATATCCTGGACACGCTGGCCCGCATCGGCGGACTGGAGCGCATCATCACCGACAAGATGAACTGGCTGGCGGACAACGGCCACGAGGTGACGCTCATAACGGCCGCCCAAGGCGACCACCCCCACTCGTTCCCGCTCTCCGGAAAGGTGCGCCACACGGACATCGACGCCCGCTTTCACGTGCAATACCGCTACCGCTACCCGATGCGGCTGTTCGTCCGCTGGCAGATGGACCGCCGCTTCCGGCGCAATCTCAACCGCGCGATAGAGACAATCGACCCCGACGTGATTGTCGCGACGACATACTACAAGGCCGATGTGGTGAGCGGCCTGAAATGCCGGGCGGCAAAAATCATCGAAAGCCACAACGCCCGCCCCTTCACCGGACGCATGGACGGAGTCAGACGGAACGCCATAATACAATGGTTCCACGACATCAGCCTCCGCCGATACAACCGGAGAATAGAGCGGAAGGCCGACGCCGTCGTCACGCTGACCGAAGGCGACGCCCGCGAATGGGCCGCAGCCCGGAGGGTGTGCGTCATTCCGAATATCTATGTCAGCCCGCCGGACGGTTGTATCACCTCTTCTGACAGTTGTATCACCCCTACGGAGGACGGTGAACGCCCATGCCGCCGTCGCGTCATAGCCGCCGGACGGCTCGTCTATCAGAAAGGCTTCGACATGCTCATCGACGCTTGGGCCATCGTGGCGAAGCCCCATCCGGACTGGACGCTCGACATCTTCGGAGCCGGAGAGGAGCAGCAACGGCTGGAACAGCAGCAATCGGTTCGATCATGACGCCTGCATTTAAAGAAAAAGGCTATAACATGAGTTTCGTAACGGTTCTGCTCTCAGCAGCAGGAAGTATCGGACCGATTATTCCGCCAAGTATCTTAATGGTTCTGATTGGATATTCCACAGGTGCATCTGTTGGTCAGTTATTCCTCGGAGGCGCTATTCCTGGAGTTATGATTGGTGTGGCACTGATGGTCTACTCCTATATTCACGCTTCCAGGGGCGGAGATGCATATATCCAGACAACCAAGTTTGATCCGAAAGAAGTAC